>NZ_JAIQDF010000027.1:0-83127 GCF_020037055.1 Myxococcus sp. AS-1-15
GCTCCTTGCCGGTCGCATGGTCCAGAAAATGCGCATGCGACCGGCATTTGTCTCGGAACTTCCGGCGACCTACTTAGGCGCGGGACGGGCCCGGCCCGGCTCACGCGTCGGGCCGGCGCCGGGGCGTGTCGAGCAGGTGCAGGAGCGCCTTCTCGGAGCAGTGCAGCCTGTCGCCGCGCGACGACGTCAGCTCGTCCACGGAGTCGAAGTAGCGGTCCACCACCTGGCCCCGCTCGAACAGGGCCAGCACGGACGGGTAGATGTACGAGGAGCGCGCGACGGCGGGCGTGTTGCCCAGGTGCTCGGCGACCTCCTTCACCGCGGCCACCATGCTCTTCTTGAGCGCGGGGCCCTTCGCCTGGGCCTGCTTCGCGCGGGCCCGGGCCAGGGCGCACGCGCAGATGAGGGTGCCCGCCCAGGTGCGGAAGTCCTTGGCGCTGTAGTCCTCGCCCATGACCTCCTGGATGTACGCGTTGATGTGGCGCCGGCGGACGTCCACCACCAGCCCGTCATCCAGCACGAACTTGAACACGTCCCGCCCGGGCACCTTCAGGAGCTTGCGCACGAGCGTGGCGACGCGCCGGTCGGTGAGCTGGCGGTGCTGCTGCTTGCCGCTCTTGCCCGGGAAGTCGAACGACACCGTGTCCCCGGACACGCGCACGTGGTTCCTCCTCAGGGTGGCGATGCCGAAGCTCGCGTTGTCCTCCGCGTAGCGCTGGCTGCCCGGGCGGATGAAGCACGTGCCCAGGATGCGCAGGGTGGCGGCCAGCACCTTGTCGCGCCCCAGCCCCTGGCGCCGCAGGTCCGCGTTCACGCGCCTGCGCATGCGCGGCAGGGCCCGGGCGAAGCCGACGATGCGCCGGAACTTCGCCTCGTCCGCCTTCCTCCGGTACGCGGCGTGGTAGCGGTACTGCCAGCGGCCCGCGGCGTCGCGGCCCACGGCCTGGAGGCTCGCGGTGGGGGAGGGGGCGATGAACACGTCGCGCCACGCGGGCGGCAGTCGCAGGGCCTCGATGCGCTCCTTCGTCCTCGCGTCCACGCGCCTTCCGCTCGCGTCCACGTAGCGGAAGCCCCGGGCCGGTGAGCCCACGCGGCGCAGGCCCTCTTGCTGGAGCCGCTCCAGCCGCGTGAGACCCCGGCTCCGGGCGGGGGCTCGAGGCGGGCGGGCAGTGGCGGCGGTGGCTTGCATTTCGCGGCTTCCGGGTGGAGGTGGACCCCGGGAACCCTTGGGTCCCGGCCCTCTGGAGGTGCCAATCCCGAGCGCGCGCGGCAACGAAGGTCGCCTCTGCTTTCCCGCCCGTGGAGCAGGCAGGAAAACGACCCCCCCGGTTTTCGCAGGGAATGCCCGTGGATTAGAGTCCGGAGCGCTGATGACGCCCTTCTTCGACGCCATCCTCGCGTTCCCCACCGCCCTCTTCACCACCGCCATGGGCGTGGTGCTGACCTATTGGCTGTTCGTCATCGTGGGCGCGGTGGGGATCGACCTGCTGGACGGCGGGCACGTCGACTTCGAGTCGGGCGGCAAGGCGCTGGGCGCGGCCATCGAGGGTGGCGGCAAGGCGCTGGCGGGCTCGCTGGAGGGCGGGGCGAAGGCGGCGGGCGAGGCGCTCCAGGGCGGCAAGGCGCTCGCGGGGCATGACCACGACGCGCACGTGGACGGGGGCATCCTCTCCACGCTGGGCTTCGCGGGGATTCCGCTCACGGTGTCCGTGAGCCTGGTGTCGTTCTTCTCGTGGTTCCTGTCGCTGCTGGCCACGCCGCCGGCGCACGCGCTGCTCGGCGGGGCGCTGCCATCGTGGCTCATCAACTCCACGCTGGGCATCCTGTGCTTCATCGCGGGCCTGGTCATCTCCGGCTTCGCGGTGCGGCCGCTGCGGCCCGTGTTCGTGGCGCACAAGGCGCCCGGGCGCGACTCGCTGCTCGGCCGGGTGTGCACCATCTCCAGCGGCAGCGTCACGGACAGGAACGGCCACGCCACGTTCGAGGACGGCGGCGCGGGCATCATCTTGAATGTCATCTGCGCCAAGGCGAACGGCCTGAAGCGCGGAGACCCGGCCCTGGTGCTCGCGTACGACGCCGAGCGCGACGCGTACGAGGTGGAGCCGGTGGATTGGTTGTTGCCGGAGGAGATGGATCAGCTTCGCGACCCGGTGCGGGCCGCGGCGCTGGCACGCTCCCGGGCACGCGCATGACTTGAGTCGAGGCACGGGTCCGCTTCAGAGGGGGGCGGGCCGTGAATGGATTCGACGCCAGGGGGCTTTCGCGGGGGATCCCTGGCGCCTGATACAAGGCCCGCCGTCAATACTTCACAGGAAAAGGCCATGGATCCCATCACGCTGGTAGCCGCCGTCGGCGGAGGTGTCATCCTCCTGACCGGCATCATTCTCACCATCGTCCGTCTCTACCGGCAGGTGGACCAGGGCAAGGTGCTCATCGTCAACACGCTCAAGAGCGAGCCGCTGGTGACCTTCTCCGGCGCGGTGGTGTTCCCCATCATCAACCGGGCGGAGGTGATGGACATCTCCCTGAAGACGGTGGAGATCGACCGCCGCGGCAAGGAGGGCCTCATCTGCCAGGACAACATCCGGGCGGACATCAAGGTCACCTTCTTCGTGCGCGTGAACAAGACGCGCGAGGACGTGCTCAAGGTCGCCCAGTCCATCGGCTGCGTGCGCGCCAGCGACCAGGAGACGCTGGAGAAGCTCTTCGAGGCGAAGTTCTCCGAGGCCCTCAAGACGGTGGGCAAGAACTTCAACTTCGTGGACCTCTACACCAAGCGCGCCGAAATCAAGGACAACGTGGTGGAGGTCATCGGCCGCGACCTCAACGGCTACATGCTGGAGGACTGCGCCATCGACTACCTGGAGCAGACCCCGGTGGAGATGTTGGACAAGGACAACATCCTGGACGCCGAGGGCATCCGGAAGATCACCAAGCTCACCACCGAGCAGAACATCGTCACCAACGAGCTCAAGCAGACCGAGCGCCAGGCGGTGACCAAGCGCAACGTCGAGGCCGACCAGAGCATCTTCGAGCTGGAGCGTCAGCGCGAGGAGGCGGCCGCCAAGCAGAAGCGCGCGATTGAATCCGTGCAGGCCGAGGAGTCCGCGGAGGCCGAGCGCGTCAAGCAGGAGCAGTACTCCAAGGCGCAGCTGGCGCGCATCAAGGCCGAGCAGGAGATCCTCGTCCAGGAGCAGAACAAGACGCGCGACATCGAGGTGGCCCAGAAGCACCGCGAGCGCGAGGTGAGCGTGGAGGCGGAGAACGTGGAGCGCGCCCGCTCGCTGGCGGCCATCGGCCGGGAGCGTGAGACGGAGCTGGAGCGCATCGCCAAGGAGCGCGCGCTGGAGGAGCAGAAGAAGGACATCGCGGACGTGGTGCGCGCACGCATCGCCGTGGAGAAGACGGTGGCGCAGGAGGAGGAGCGCATCAAGGACCTGCGCGTGGAGTCGGACGCGCTGCGCAAGAAGCAGGCGCTCATCATCACCGCCGAGGGCCAGGCGCAGGAGAAGACCGTCAAGGACGTGAACGCCGCCAAGGCCAACAGCGAGATGGCGGTGTACATGGCGAAGGAGAAGCTCACCCTGGCCGAGGCGGACCTGGAGGCCGCGGACAAGACGGCCAAGGCGAAGACGCGCCTGGCCGAGGGCATCCAGGCGGAGGCCGCCGCGACGGGCCTGGCCGGCATCCGCGTGAAGGAGGCGGACGCCGCGGCCACGGAGAAGCTGGGCATGGCGCAGGTGCGCGTGCAGGAGGCCGAGGCGGGCGTCATCGAGAAGCAGGGCCACGCCCAGGCGCAGGCGGTGCGCGAGAAGCTCCTGGCGGAGGCCGCGGGTGAGCAGGAGAAGGGCCTGGCCCGGGCGCGCGTGCAGGAGGCGGAGGCCGTCGCCATCCAGAAGCGCGGCGAGGCGGAGGCCATCGCGACGAAGGAGAAGCAGCTGGCGGAGGCCGCGGCCATCCAGGAGAAGCTGCTCGCCGAGGCCCGGGGCCTGGCGGAGAAGGCGGCGTCCATGAAGCTGATGGACGGCGTGGGGCGCGAGCACGAGGAGTTCCGCCTGCGGCTCGGCAAGGAGCGCGACGTGGAGCTGGAGAACATCCGCGTGCGCAAGGACATCGCGCAGGCGCAGGCGGAGGTGCTGGCCAAGGCGTTCGCCAACTCGAAGTTCAACATCGTCGGCGGCGACGGCGAGTTCTTCGAGCGCTTCGTCAAGGCGGTGTCCTTCGGCACGGCGGTGGACGGCGCGCTGGACCACAGCGAGTCGCTGAAGAAGGCGCTGGGCGGGTACGTCAACGGCGAGAAGGACCTGCCGGCGGACCTCAAGGAGATCCTCTCCAAGCCGGGTCTGAGCAACGACGCGCAGAACCTGGCCGTGGCCGCGTTGCTGCACCGCATGACGCCGAGCGCGACGGACGCGACGGCGGCGAGCCTGAAGGCCCTGCTGGGCTCCGACGGCAAGGCCGCCTCCGCCGACAAGCAGGGCTGAGGCCATCAGCAGGGGGCCGCCATCGCCGCGCGAGCCGTGCGGTGGCGGCCATGTCGTCACGACGACTCCGCCCCGGGCCCTCCGGGGTGGCGTCCCCTCGACGGGGGACGGGGCGGGGTCCATGCGCAATTCCGGTGAGCACTCATGGCAACTGAAGGTGGCAAGGGCGCGGCGCCCACGGGCGAGGTCGCGCTAGAGGGGGGCAGCTACGAGGTCATCCGGACGCGACTGCTCGCGCAGGCGGAGGCGCTGGGCACCAAGGCGGCGGACCTCAACGCGCGGCGCAAGGCGTTCTTCGGTGGCACGGAGCTGGCCGTCATCGGCAACGAGCGCGTGCGCACCGAGAACAACTGCGTGGCGCGCGACATCGTCAGCGTCGGCAAGTACCTGCTCTTCGGCTACAACGTCTTCATCGGGCTGAAGAAGGAGACGTCCGTCGCGGACGTGTTCTCGCTGCACCGCTTCGAGAAGACGGCGGACGGGTTCGACCTGTCCGCGGTGCCGCACACGGAAGGCGGCGGCTTCCTGGCGGACCCGCGCTTCATCAAGGACTTCGGCGAGCTGTACCGCTACTACAAGGACGCGAAGCTCCTGCAGCTGCGGCGCAAGGACGCGCGCCTGTTGGCGGTGTTCAAGACGGGCCAGTCCGCGAGAGACCTGAAGGTCTTCCGCTTCAGCCTGGACACGGACGGCAACGCCACCTACCTCGACAACCAGGGCGACAAGGACCACACCTTCCCGCCGTCGCACGACTTCGAGTGGACGGTGGCCACGCGCGAGAACTACGTGCTGGGCGCCCACCCGCACGTCAACGTGCTGGACCAGGTCTTCGTGGAGACGGTGAAGGGGGACCTCACCGTGAAGGTGGAGGACAACACGTCCTCGGGCCTGGGCATCTACAGCGAGCCGGTGGAGGACGCGAACCAGTCGCTGGACGACGCGCGCTTCGCCTGGGCGCAGGTGGGCACGCTCATCCTGCTGCGCGTGCTGCCCTTCCGCGAGAAGGTGCAGCGCTACCTGGTGTTCAACTCGCGCACGCAGCACGTGGTGCGCATCGACGCCATCGGTCAGGCGTGCATCCGGCTGCCCGAGGACCAGGGCATCATCTTCCCCGGCGGCTACTACCTCCAGACGGGGGACTACAAGGTCTTCGACGGTGAGGCCACCGGCGAGGGCATGGAGTTCAAGAAGGTCATCCGCTCGCCGAATGGCGAGGACGTGCTCTACGTCTTCCACCAGCGCGAGGTGGGGCGCTACCTGCTCTTCCCGTACAACCTGGTGCGCAAGGAGGTGCAGAACCCGCTGGTGTGCAACGGGTACAGCCTCTTCGGGGACGGCGGGCTGGTGGTGTTCCGCGAGACGTCGGCGGACCCCACGCGCGTGCACCCGATGCAGGTGTGGCAGACGCCCTTCGCGTCGGACGAGCACGCGGCGGCGACGCCGCCCGCGCCCGGGTACCTGGGCAAGGTGGGCAACGCGGAGCTGGTGCGCGGCATCTCCGACTCGCTGACGCTCCAGCGCATCGCGAAGACGGACAAGCCCAGCCGGCGCACCTACGAGGACCTGGTCGCCGCGGCCACGCGCGCGCTGGACGCGTACTACTGGCTGGGCCACGCGGAGACGGGCCTCCAGGAGCCGATCGAGACGCTGCGGCGCACCTCCGAGCTCATCATCGACGAGTTCGAGAAGGTGCTCGCCCTCCAGAAGCGCGCCACGGAGGCCCTGGCGGAGGCGGAGCAGGCCCAGGCGAAGCTGCTCGCGCGGGTGCGGCCGGAGCTGCTCACCACCGCCGAGGAGTTCATGCTGGTGCTGGCGGAGCTGCGCCAGCAGCGCGGGCACCTCATCACCCTCAAGGACATCCGCTACATGGACCTGGGGCGGGTGGACGCCCTGGAGAAGGCGGTGGTGGAGGCGTCCGACTCCACCAGCACCGCGTGCGTGGAGTTCCTCCAGAAGGGGGAGGCGCTCCAGCCGCTGGCCGCGCGACTGGACGAGCTGCTCGCGAAGCTGGAGCCGGTGCAGACGACGGCGGAGCTGCAGCCGCTGGGCGAGGACATCGAGAAGACGGCCCAGGGCCTCACCGTGCTGGGCGAGGTGGTGGGCGGCCTCCAGGTGGGAGACCCGCTCGCGCGCGCCCGCATCCTGGAGGGCATCTCCGAGCTGTTCGGCCGGCTCAACCGCGTGCGCGCGAGCCTGGCCGCCAAGCGCAAGGAGCTGTCCGGCCGCGAGAAGCGCGCGGAGTTCGGCGCCCAGTTCAAGCTGCTCGGGCAGGCGATCGAGAACGCGCTGGCGCAGGCGGACGTGCCGGAGAAGTGCGACGAGGGCCTGTCGCGCCTCACCGTGCAGCTGGAGGAGCTGGAGGGCCGCTTCGGCGAGTTCGACGAGTTCCTCGGGCAGATCACCCAGAAGCGCGAGGAGCTGCTGGAGGCGTTCGGCGCGCGCAAGCAGACGCTGGTGGACGAGCGCCAGCGCCGCGCGCAGAGCCTCTTCGGCGCCGCGGAGCGCATCCTCCAGGGCGTGCAGCGCCGCTCCAAGGCGTTCAAGTCCGACGACGAGCTCAACGCGTACTTCGCCACCGACGCGATGATCCTCAAGCTGCGGCAGCTCTCCGAGCAGCTGATGGCGCTGCAGGACAGCGTGCGCTCGGACGAGGTGCAGTCGCGGCTGAAGTCCGCCAAGCAGGACGCGCTGCGCGCGCTGCGTGACAAGCAGGACCTGTTCGCGGACGGCGACAACGTCATCAAGCTGGGGACCTACCGCTTCAACGTCAACACCCAGCCGCTGGATTTGACGCTGGTGCCGCGCGACGGCGCGCTGTACCTGCAGCTCACCGGCTCCGACTACGCGCAGAAGCTGGAGGACCCGGCGCTGCTCGAGCAGAAGGACCTCTGGGACCAGCACCTGGTCTCCGAGACGCGCGAGGTGTACCGCGCCGAGTACCTGGCCGCGTGCATCCTCTCCGACGCGGAGGAGGGCAAGAACGGCCTGTCCCTGACGGGGCTGCACGCGGCGGTGATGGGCGGGACGCTGCTGGAGCCCGTGCGCGCGTACGCGGCGGACCGCTTCGACGAGGGCTACGAGCGCGGCGTGCACGACGTGGACGCGGCCGCGGTGCTGGAGAAGCTCCTGGCGCTGCACCAGGGCGCGGGCCTCTTGCGCTTCGCTCCGGTGCCTCGCGCCCTGGCGGCGCTGTACTGGGCCTTCGACACCGAGGAGGCGGCGCGGGCGCTCCTGCACCGTCGGGCGCGCAGCCTCGCGCGGCTGCGGCAGACGTTCTCCGCGGCGGGCGGCCTGCACGAACTGGGCATGGCGCTGGGCGAGGCCGTGGGGGCCTTCCTGAAGGCGCAGGGGCTTTCGCACTCGCCGGCGGAGGCGCGGCTGGCGGGTGGCTACCTGGTGGAGGAGCTGGCCGTGGAGCGGCCCCGCTTCACCACGAGCGGCGAGGCGCTGGTGCTCCGGGACGCGTTCCTGGCGCAGCTGGAGCGGCAGGGGACGCGCACGGCCTTCGAGGAGGATTTGCGCGGGCTGGAGAAGGACCTGGCGTCGCGGCTGGACATCGCGCGCGCGTGGGTGCAGGCGTGGCTCGCGCAGCGGGACGGCGGCCCCGGGGACTCCGGCTACTTCGTGCTGGAGACGGCGGTGTTGCTGCTCACCGAGCGCAAGCTGGACCGCGAGCCCGCGGGCGCGCTGACGGCGGCCGAGGTGACGGGCCTGTTGGGCAGCCACCCGCGCATCCAGGACCGCAAGCTGCCGTTGCGCCTGGATGAGTTCCTGGCGCGCCTGGGCGAGTTCCGGCAGCTGCGCGTGCCCCGGTATCAGGCCTACCGCGCGTTGCAGCGGGACCTGCTGGAGCGCGAGCGGCGCAAGCTGCGCCTGGAGGAGCTGACGCCGAAGGTGCTGTCGTCCTTCGTGCGCAACCGGCTCATCGACGAGGTGTACCTGCCGCTCATCGGCGCCAACCTGGCCAAGCAGCTCGGCGCGGCGGGCGAGGGCAAGCGCACGGACCGCATGGGCATGCTGCTGCTCATGTCGCCGCCGGGCTACGGCAAGACGACGCTGATGGAGTACGTGGCGAGCCGCCTGGGCCTCACCTTCGTCAAGGTGAACGGCCCCGCGCTGGGGCACTCGGTGAAGTCGCTGGACCCGGCGGAGGCGCCCAACGCCACCGCGCGGCAGGAGGTGGAGCGCATCAACCTGTCCTTCGAGATGGGCAACAACGTGATGCTCTACCTCGACGACATCCAGCACACGGACCCGGAGCTGCTCCAGAAGTTCATCTCCCTGTGCGACGGCCAGCGCCGCGTCGAGGGCGTCTGGAATGGCCGCACGCGCACCTACGATTTGCGCGGCAAGAAGTTCTGCGTCGTCATGGCCGGCAATCCCTACACGGAGACGGGGGAGCGCTTCCGCATCCCGGACATGCTCGCCAACCGCGCGGACACGTACAACCTGGGCGACATCCTGGACGGGAAGGAGCACCTGTTCGCGCTGAGCTACCTGGAGAACGCGCTGACCTCCAATACGGTGACGGCGCCGCTGGCCACGCGGGACTCGGCGGACACGCATCGGCTCATCCGCATGGCCCAGGGCGAGGAGGTGCCCGCGGGCGAGATGAAGCACGGCTACGCGGCGGCGGAGCTGCAGGAGATCATCGCCATCTTCCAGCGGATGTTCCGGGTGCAGTCGGTGCTGTTGAAGGTGAACATGCAGTACATCGCTTCGGCGGCGCAGGACGAGCGCTTCCGCACCGAGCCGGCCTTCAAGCTCCAGGGCAGCTACCGCAACATGAGCAAGCTGACGGAGAAGCTCGTGTCCGCGATGACGGACGCGGAGCTGGAGCGGCTCATCGACGACCACTACCAGGGCGAGTCCCAGACGCTCACCACCGCCGCGGAGCAGAATCTGCTGAAGCTGGCGGAGATGCGCGGCCGGCTCACCCCGGAGAAGGCGAAGCGCTGGGAGGAGATCAAGCAGGGCTTCGCGCGCGTCAAGCGCATGGGGGGCAAGGAGGACGACCCCGTGGCCCGTGTCACCGGGCAGCTCAGCGGCATCGAGGAGCAGCTCGGCGCGGTGCGCGACGCCGTCTCGCAGGCGGCCACGCAGCTGGCCCAGGGCGCCGCGAATGACGAGGCGGACCCCACGGCCGAGGCCCTGCCGTACCTGGAGGCCCTGCGCGACGCGGTGCTGGAGGTGGCGCGGGTGGGCCGCGAGGTGAAGCAGGCTCCGGTCGTCGCGGCCGCCGCGCCCGTCGCCGCGAGCCCGGATCTGACGCCGTACCTCAAGCACCTGGCCCAGCTGCTCAAGGCGCTGACGGAGCGCGCGGCCATGCCCGTACAGGCGCCCGTCGTCCAGCAGGCGCCCGCGCAGGACTTCGGGCCGTACCTGGACCAACTGTCGCGAGCGCTCGCGGCGCTGGCGGACCGCCCCGTGAATGTGTCGGCCCAGGTGCCGGCGGAGGCGCTCCAGCGGACCGCCGTGGCCGGACCCTCGCCCGCGGAGCTCAGCCGGCAGATCGAGCTGGTGGAGGGTGTGCTGCTGCCCCTGGAGCGGGCCTCCCGTCGCGCGGTGCAGGGCGAAGGGGAGGGCGTCAAGTCGCTCCAGGTCTGGCAGAACGTCACCGAGGCGCTGGAGCTCCTGCGCTCGATGCTGCGGCGCTGAGGTGCGGGCCGGGGCTCGCTTCGCGCGAGCCTCGGTCCGGGGTGCTCGGGGTCAGCGGAACTGCTGGGTGCCGCGCACGCTGTCGTCGTCGAGGACGCGGGGGAGGGTGTCCTCCACCTGCTCGCCGGTGGACGACGTCACGCGCACGGTGAACGCGCCTTCGCCCATTCCGCCCGACTCGACGAAGTAGTTGTAGTCCTCGCGCGGCACGTTCTTCCAGGCGCCATCGCCGCGTCGCCACTCGAGCTTCGAGATGGGCAGCCGGTGGTTGCGGACCTGGATGGCGGTCCACCACGGGTTGCTGCCGTTCTTGAAGTGGTACTCCAGGTTGCCGGCGACGTCGCAGGAGACCACCTTCCAGGTGATGTCCACGCGGCCCAGGCGCATCTCGGCGATCTTCGCGAAGGCCTCGCGGCTCAGGTCCAGGTGGCCCGCCTCGCATTCAGGGCAGCGGTCGACGATGCGCACGCGCACCGAGCCGCTGGGGCCCTGGATGTCCACACACTGGCCACAGGCGGCACTGTTGGCGTACTGGGGCGTGTTCATCGCCGCCACCATCATGTCGTCCGGGCTGGCGTCGTAGCTGCAATTGCCCGCGCCGGTGGCGTCGTAGAACGTCGCGATGCCCTTCTGCTCCTCGCCCAGGGGCACGCCTCCGCCGGAGGGGTCATCTTTTCCGCAGCCGCCGCAGGCGAGGAGGGAGGCGGCGAGGGGAACGAGCAGCACTCGGGAGGACAGGTGGGATGGGCGCATACGTGGCGGAGGATACCGCAAGGCGTCCTCCCGGTGCCCAGGCCCGTTGCCTGGAAATGTCGGTGCAATGACTTGCAGGCTGCTAGCGTGCGGGCGCTGTTCGCGAACCAGGGGGTTGTCACGTCATGCGAAGCTTCCGACGCGCTGTCTCTCTTTGTGCGGCGATGGTCCTTCCGGCCTGTGGTGTGGAGGAGCCCACGGGCGGACTCGATGAGGTGTTCGACGTCCGCGAGGCGGAGCTGGTCTCGGCGGTGTCCCGTGGATGTGTCTTCGAGCTCACCTCGGTGGTGCGCGCGGGCACGCTTCCGCCCATCCACGACATCTTCCTGAGCCGGCTGGCCTCCGGGACGTGCGCCTGGCCCGCGGCCAGCATCGGGCTGGGCACCTCCATCAACTCCACACCCAGCCTGTCCCTGGTGGCCAATGACCTGGGCGTGGCGGCGGGCTTCACGGTGAAGAACGGCTACAGCGGCAGCTCGCCCAGGACCGTGGGCATCAAGCACGTGGACCCGGAGCTGCTGACGGTGGTGCGCAACACCGGCTTCGCGGTGTACCTGGGCACCGGCAGTGTCTTCCTGGGCTACCTGGCCATCGGCGCGGACGGCACCACGCTCACCGCGGGCGGGACGAAGGCGGGCATCATCAGCCCCACCGAGACGGGCAGCGGCAGCAACTTCATCGCGACGTTCCCGGACTTCTTCACCAGCACCACCCCACCCAGCGTCGTCGCGTACTGAGCGCGGCCGTGGGCGGACCGGGCCTCCAGGTGATTCTCGGAGACGGAGAGGATGGGGTTGGGGTTCTCAGCGCGTGAGTCTTTGTCTGGCTGCGATTCCGGATGCAAGACATTGCGGGGGTGGTACGGTGCCGCCGCCACATTCCTGAACCGGGGGTTGTCACGTCATGGGGTTCCTCAAGAAGTCTGTCTGTCTTTGTGCGATGTCGGTCCTCTCCGCCTGCGGTGGGGAGGCTCCCGGGAGCGAGCAGGAGGCGTCACTGGAGGCTCGGGAGGCGGCGCTGTCGTCCACGGCGACGTCCAGGGGCTGCACGTTCGAGGTGACGTCGGTGGTCGTGACGCAGGCCCCGGTGCCTCCCGTCACCGAGAACAAGCTGCACCGGCGCGCGTCCGCGTCGTGCCCGTGGGCGGCGGCGAGCCTGTCCTTGCCCTCGTCCAGCGGCTACGCGCCCCCGTCGCTGTACGTCGCGGCCAACGAGCTGGGCGTGGCGGTGGGCCTCACCTACAAGAGCAGCTACGGCGGCGGGCCCTACCGCACGCTGAGCTTCTTCCACGTGGACCCGGAGACGATGACCATCGTCCGGCGGGATGGCTACCAGGTGTCCGGCACGATTGACCTGACGTCGGTGGCCATCGAGCTGGACGGCACGACGCTGACGTCCTACGGGACCAAGGCCGGCGTCATCTACGGTGAGACGGGCACCGGCCCGGAGTTCGTGGTGTCGTACCCCGACTTCTTCACCAGCACCACGCCGGGCACCGTCCTCGCGTTCTGAGCGGGCGTGCCGGAATGAAAAAGTGGGGTGGAAGGCTCCCCCAGTGGGCCTTCCACCCCACGACCCCCGACAGCGAACCTCTCTTCAGCGACCGCGCGCCGAGGCACCCGACAGCGCGCGGGCCTGCGTCACCAGCCGGACGAACTCGGCGCGGTCCGCGTCACCGCCCACGGCGCCCTCGGCCAGCTTCTGCGCGGTGGCCAGGCTCCAGCCCTCGGCGGCCGGGTTGCCGCGCAGCACGTCGGCGGTGGCGGCCACGGCCAGCGCGAAGCGGAAGTCGGGCGAGGCGGCCTCCAGCGAGTCGCGCAGCAGCGAGCGCTCCAGCGGGAAGGCCTGCTCGGAGGCCTCCGTGCCGTTGGGCGCCTTGGCGCGCACGCGCACCGTGGCCAGCGACTCCCTGGCGCCCTTCACCAGCTCCACCTCGTACAGCGCCGTCACGTTGTGGCCCGCGCCAATCTCACCCGCGTCCACCTTGTCGTCGCGGAAGTCCTTGTCCGCCACGTCGCGGTTCTCGTAGCCGACCAGGCGGTAGCGGCTCACGGCGGCGGGGTTGAACTCCACCTGCAGCTTCACGTCCTTGGCGATGACCTCCAGCGTGCCCGTCAGCTGCGTCTCGAAGACCTTCTTGGCCTCCTTGTAGCTGTCCACGTAGAAGCTGTTGCCGTTCCCCTTGTCGGCCAGCTTCTCCATCATGTCGTCACGGTAGTTGCCCATGCCGAAGCCCACGGTGGTGAGGGTGACGCCCTCGGCCACGTACTTGCGGATGCTCTCCAGCATGGACTCCGGGGACACGCTGCCGATGTTGGCGTCGCCGTCGGTGAGCACCACGACGCGGGAGACGACCTGCCCGGACGCCTTCTTCACCGCATGCTTGTAGGCCATCTCCATGCCCGAGCCCATCGCCGTGCCGCCGCCGGACTCCAGCCCGTCCAGCGCCGCGTGGATGCGCTTGACGTCCGTGGCGGGCGTGGGCGCCAGCACGTCCCGCGTCGAGCCCGCGTAGGTGACGATGGCCACCGTGTCGTTCTCGTTGAGGTTCTTCACGGCGATCTTGATGGCCTCCTTGGCGAGCGGCAGCTTGTCCTGCGACGCCATGGAGCCGCTGGTGTCGATGAGGAACACCAGGTGCGCGGGCTTGCGCTGCGAGCGCGAGACGACCTTGCCCTGCACGCCCACGCGCACGAAGTGGCGCTTCGAGTCGAACGGGGAGGGCGCCGCCTCCAGGTGCACCGTGAACGCGCCCTTCTCCGGCGGGGCGTAGCGGTACTTGAAGTAGTTGACGAACTCCTCCACGCGCACCGCGGAGGCCGGCGGCAGGTTGCCCTGCTGCAGGTAGCGGCGGGCCACCGTGTACGACGCGGTGTCCACGTCCGCGGCGAAGGTGGACAGCGCGTCCTTGGCCGTCTCGGTGAAGGCGTTGGGCTTCCAGTTCTCGAACGTGTTGCCCTGGTGCGTGGTGTCCGCGTCCGCCGGGGCCAGCGTGTCCTGCGCGGGCTTGCGCGTGGGGAGGCTGGGCATGCTCTTGCTGGGGCCGGGGGCCGCGCGCTTGGCGAGCTCCATGGCCCTGGGCGCGGCGCCCGCGCCGCCCAGCGTGGCGGGGCTCGGCGGAGGAGGCGCGGCCATCATCACTGCGCTCGGCTCCTCCATGGGCGCGCCTTCCACCGCGGAGGACTCGTCGTGCTCGGTCTCGGCGAACGTGTGGGGGTCGGCCTTGGGCGCCTCGGGCCGCATCGCCTGCGCCACGGCGCCCGCGGGGGCCTTCTCCCTGCGCTCGTCCTTGGCGCCGTCCTGCGCCGCGTCATCTCGGTGGGCGGCCCGGGGCTTGTAGTCGGCCTGGGGGGCCACGGAGAGGCCCTCCGCGGTGGGCTTGGACGACGTGCACGCCGGCAGGGTGCAGGCGACGAGCAGGGCACTTCCCCACTGGCTCAGGCGGCGCTTCAGGAAGGACTGGGACATGCGTTCTCCGGGGGACGGATACGACGTTCGCCGCTTCGAAACGCACGACCTGGGAAATGGGTCTATTCCCCCGGATTTTCCCGTGACAGGGTGCCCCCCATGGAGACCTCGAGACCCTTTCGAATCCTGGGCGTCCAGCAGATCGCCATCGGCGCCGCCGACAAGGCCCCCCTGCGCAAGCTGTGGGTGGACCTGCTGGGCCTGACGCCTCACTCCACCTATCGCAGCGAGCGCGAGAACGTGGACGAGGACATCGTCACGGCCGGTGCGGGCCCCTTCAAGGTGGAGGTGGACCTGATGCAGCCCATCAACCCCGAGGGCAAGCCCCGGGTCCACGAGACGCCGCTCAACCACGTGGGCCTGTGGGTGGATGACCTGCCCGTCGCCGTGGCGTGGTTGGAGAAGCAGGGCCTGCGCTTCGCCCCCGGCGGCATCCGCAAGGGCGCCGCGGGCTTCGACATCTGCTTCGTGCACCCCAAGGCCAACGAGCAGTTCCCCTACAGCGGAGAGGGCGTGCTCATCGAGCTGGTGCAGGCCCCGCCCGAGGTCGTCTCCGCCTTCGAGAAGCTGGCGTCAGCTTCCCACTGACGTCAGCGCTCCACGCGGGCGCTTCGTCACGGCCCGGAGCGCGCTCTTCACCAGGCGCTCCAGCCCGTCCCACGCCAGGCACAGCATCCACGTGGCGACGATGAGCACGGCGGTGAGCAGCCAGTACTGGGGCCAGTCGCTCTTGTCCCCCCAGAAGCGCTGGAACGAGAAGACGCCCCCCAGCCGGTAGAACAGCAGCATCTCGTGGAAGAAGTATGCGGAGAGCGACGAGGTGCCGAACACCTCGATGAACCGCCGCAGGCGCGAAGGCGCGCTCGCCTCCGCCACGCGCCCCTCCAGCCACATCAAGCCGAGCAGCACCGCGCACACCCACGCGAAGCGCGCCGCGGAGTTGGACGGGTTGGCCACGAAGAAGCGGTGGTGCGGGTAGAGCTGGAAGAGGAAGTCGCCGGACGCGGCGCCCACGGCGCCCACCGTCACCAGCGCCAGCAACGCCAGGGCCAGCGCGCGGCGGCCCCACGCGCCCGCGAGTGTCCCCGCGAACGCGCCCAGCCACCCGAAGCCCAGCCAGGGCAGCAGGGGGAACGGCGCGAAGGAGGACTTGTTCGTCAGCGTGGCCCACGGCCCCGTCACCTGTTCCCCCAGCGGCGCCACCGCGAAGACGGTGAACGCCAGCGCGAGGCTCAGGCCGGCCAGCGCGCGGGGACGCGAGGCGAGCAGGGCGGCCACCGGCAACATCAGGAGCAGGCACACGCCCACGCACTGGAGGATGTCCATGCGCAGCAGCCACTTCGGCTCGCTCAGCAGGGGGAACCAGGCCCAGTTGACCAGCGAGGCCACCAGCAGCACCTCGCAGGCGCGGCGGAGGTTTCGCGGCACGCGCTCGCGCAGCTTCCCGGCGGCGGCGCTGCGCACCATGACGAGGGCCAGGGCGAAGCCCGCGGAGAAGATGAACGCGGGGGCCACCAGCCCGTCCACCTTGAGCAGGCGGCCCACCCAGACGCTCTTGCGCAGCTCCGGGGTGAGCAGGGCCAGCGAGTGCGTCTGGACCATGAACAGCACGGCGATGCCGCGCAGCCAGTCGATGGCGCGCACGCGCTCTTGGGACACGGCGAAGGGGGGGGATGGGCTCACGGCGGGCGAACCCTACGGCAACCCCAGGCGAAGGTGTATGGGGAGCGGGCTGGCGGGCCCCGGACGTGAAAGAATGCGCCCCGGGCTGGCCGGGATTAGAGGCTCCGGACGGCGTCACGCGTGGCAGGAGGCCCCTTGAGCGAGGAAGTCAGTCGGAGAGCGGCGCTGCGGTTGCTCGCGGTGGCGGGGGCCACCACCACGGCGAGCTGCACGAAGAGCCCGGGAAAGGCAGAGGAGCAGGGGATGAGCCAGTCGTCGAAGGGGAGTGAAGCGCCACCCGTCATCCTGGGCATGGGCCCCTTGCGGGGCATGCCCTGGCCCACGCCGGACCCGTTCCTGTTCTGCGTCCACCACGTCGACGCCTACCCCCAGGGCAACGAGCAGCTGGGGCCCACCGCGTCGCTGGCGGGCCGGCAGCTGGGCCAGGACTTCGAGGGGCGCGACGGCTGGAACATGTACCACGGCACCGTGGTGCCGGGCTTCCCGCAGCATCCGCACCGGGGCTTCGAGACGGTGACCATCGTCCGCAGCGGGCTGTTGGACCACTCGGACTCGCTGGGCGCCGCGGCGCGCTTCGGCGGCGGGGACGTGCAGTGGCTCACGGCGGGCAGCGGCGTGCTGCACTCGGAGATGTTCCCGCTCCTGAAGAAGGACGCGCCCAACCCCGTGGAGCTCTTCCAGATCTGGCTCAACCTGCCGCGCGCCGACAAGCTCGTGGCGCCGCACTTCTCCATGCTCTGGGACCACGCCATCCCGCGCCACGTGGCGAAGGATGAGGCGGGGCGCACCACCGAGGTCACCGCGGTGGCCGGCAGGCTGGGGGACGCGAAGCCGCCGTCGCCTCCGCCGAAGTCCTGGGCCGCGCGGGTGGACTCGGACGTGGCCATCTGGACGGTGAAGCTGTCGCCCGGCGCGCGCTGGACGCTGCCCGCGGCCCAGCGCGGCAGCAACCGCTTCGTGTACTTCTTCAAGGGCTCCGCGCTGAAGGTCGGCGGCCGGGACGTCCCCGCCCGGCATGTCCTGCAGCTGCGCCCGGACGCGGACGCGCTGCTGGAGAACGGCCCGGACGAGACGGAGCTGCTCATGCTCCAGGGGCGCCCCATCAATGAGCCCGTCGTGCAGCACGGGCCGTTCGTCATGAACTCGCGGGAGGAGATCGTCCAGGCGTTCAACGACTACCAGCGCACCCAGTTCGGCGGGTGGCCCTGGAAGAGCGATGACCCGGTGCACGCGCGCGAGGAGGGGCGCTTCGCCCGGCACGCGGATGGCCGGCTGGAGCGGCCGGCCTGACGAGTCCCCCGCGCCCCGTCCGTGATTCCACCGGGGCGTCGGCCGAGTGCCGGCCGCCCGGTGGCAGGGTGGGCGAGGGCCGCCCGCGCGCAGTGTCGTCGAGCGTGACAGTCGCGCGGCCACATGTGCATAGAAGAGAGGTGTCCGACTCCCCTGGCTCCTCTCCACCCGGCTCGCCGCCCGCGTCCTCCCAGAGAGGCTCCCGGCTGGCGTCCATCGCGGTGGCGAGCGCGCTGTTCATGGAGTTCGTCG
Source organism: Myxococcus sp. AS-1-15 (assembly GCF_020037055.1). Taxonomy (NCBI): domain Bacteria; kingdom Pseudomonadati; phylum Myxococcota; class Myxococcia; order Myxococcales; family Myxococcaceae; genus Myxococcus; species Myxococcus sp. AS-1-15. The sequence continues at coordinate 17,589 of NZ_JAIQDF010000027.1, forward strand.
ACTCCACCGCGCTGTCCACCGCGCTGCCGACGTTGTCCGCGGCCTTCGGCACGGACCCCATCCACCTCAAGCTGGCGCTGACGTCGTACATCCTGGCCCTGGCCGTGCTCGCGCCGGCGAGCGGCTGGGTGGCGGACCGCTTCGGCCCTCGTCGCGTCTTCATGGTCGCGATGAGCGTCTTCCTGCTGGGCTCGGTGCTGTGCGGCTTCTCGCGCACGCTGCCGCAGCTGGTCCTCTTCCGGACGCTGCAGGGGTTGGGCGGCGCGCTGATGACGCCCGTGGGCAGGCTCATCGTGGTGGGCTCGGCGCCGCGCGAGAAGCTGGTGTCCGCGCTGAGCTGGTTCACCATGCCCGCGCTCGTGGGGCCGCTCATCGGTCCCCCCATCGCCGGGCTCATCCTGGGCGTGGCCGACTGGCCATGGATCTTCTTCGTCAATGTCCCGGTGGGCCTGTTGGGCATGCTCGCGGTGGCGCGCTTCGTCCCGGAGCTGCCGCAGCCGCACCCGGGGCCCTTCGATTGGAAGGGCTATGCCATCGCCGCCGTGGCGATCACGCTGACGATTGTCGCGGTGGAGACGCTGGGCGTGGGGCTGGTGCCTCCGGAGACGCAGCTGGGCATGGCCCTGGTGGCCGTCGGCGCGGGGGTGCTCTACGTGCGCCACGCGCTGCGGCGCCATCGGCCGGTGCTGGACGTGCGGCTGGTCAAGGTGGCCACGTTCCGCGCCAGCATCGCGGGCGGAGGGCTGGTGCGCATGGGCCTGGGCGCGACGCCCTTCCTGCTGCCGCTGCTCTTGCAGGTGGGCCTGGGATGGGGTCCCTTCGAGGCGGGCATGATGACCATCGGCACGGGCCTGGGGGCCATGTCCTGCAAGCCGCTGGCGCCGTGGGTCATCCGCAAGCTGGGCTTCCGCGCCACGCTGACGGGCTCCAACCTGGCCGCCGCGGTGCTGACGGCCGTGCCGGCGTTGTTCCGCGTGGGCACGCCCATCCCGGTCATCGTCGTCACGCTGTTCGTCAGCGGCTTCGTGCGCTCGCTCCAGTTCACCGCCATCAACGCCGTGGCCTACGCGGACATCCCCCCGGAGAAGATGAGCCAGGCGTCGACCATGGCGGTGGTGACGCAGCAGATGGCGTTGAGCGTGGGCATCAGCTTCGGCGCGCTCATGCTGCACCTGGCGCGCGGGGCCGGCGAGCTGCCCCTGACGCCGGACCGCTTCCTGATGCCCTTCATCGCCATCGGCGTGGTGTCCTCGCTGGCGGGGTTCTTGTTCCGCCGGCTGCCCGAGGACGCGGGCTCGCGCATCGGTGGACGCGCGGCCCGGGCCTCGTGAGGCACCCGGGCCGCGAGGAATGGCGGTGACTACAGGCCGTCGTGGTAGCAGAAGCCCATGGTGCGGTCGAAGCCGCCGGGCGGACGCGAGTAGCTGAAGTAGCCCAGCTCCTCACCCGGACCGCAGTTCGTGCGGGCCCGCTCGTAGCGCAGGCAGGTGGCGGTGCCCGTGCGGCCCAGGTCCAGGCACGTGCCGCGCGCGCCCTCGCTGCCGCAGAACTCGGCGAACGTCACGCCCGGGGTGCACGTGGAGCCCACCGGCGCGGTGTCGAACCGGAAGCCGAACGACTGCAGCACGGCCTGCGTGGTGCACAGGCCGTAGACGCCGCACATCATGCCCTGGGGACAGCCGGGGTCGGCGGCCAGGAAGTCACACGTCTGGGTGCACTGCGCGTTCTCCGACAGCAGATCCGTGCAGGTGTAGCCCTGCTCGCAGTCCGTCGACGCCAGCTCGTACTCGCTCGCGGCCGGCGTGGTGGTGCACGCCTCGCCCTGCGTCTTGGTCCCCAGCGAGCGCTCCAGCGTGCCGTCCGAGGCCACGTAGTTGGTGGGCACGCACGTGGTGTCCGGCAGGTTCGCCGTCAGCGAGCCCTGGCGGGGATCACACCCGCCCTGGCGCACGGTGTTCCACGTCGCGAAGCGGATCCACTTGCACTCCCCACCCGGCACCAGCGCGCTGCCCCAGAAGGGCGCGTTGAGGGGCGGGGCGTCCACGGCCTCGCGCAGCACCACGTTGGCCAGCGCGCCGATGGTCTGGTCGGGCGACACCTTCAGCGCCAGCAGCAGCGTGCCGGACTCGGCCACCAGGTCCTTCTGCGTGGCCGCGCCCGAGTCCTTCGTCCCGAAGACGCACTGGTCGCACGCGAAGGTGTTTCCGCCCGCGGTGGCCAGGTTGTAGAGGCCCGGCGTCGTGTCCACGTCCAGGCGGATGAACGCCCGGTCCCGGGCGGCCGGGTCTCCGAAGCTGCTGAAGTCGCCGCGCAGCGTGGGCTGGTTGGTATACATGACCGGCGTCAGCTCGATGCCATTGGCCATCTCCCCGAGGGTGATCTCCTCACAGCCCGGAGGCGCCGTCAGCAGCCTGGCCTGCTCCTCCAGGGAGCCCACCTCCTGGTGATTCGTCGCGGGCTCCTTCGTCGTCGTGGGCTCACAGCCCACCAGGCCCGCCAGCAACACCGCACCCCAACGCAAACCCTTCACGCTCGAAACAGCTCTGACGTAGGACGCCATGTGTCTCCCTTTCGCTCGAATGCTGACTGGAATGACATGGGCGCCGGTGTGCCGGCCTCCCATGCATTGGATTGAACGAGCGGGGGCCGGAATTGTCGCGGGAGATTTGTCAGGAGTGACTATTTTGTCTGGATTTCATGGTTCAGTGTGACTGAGTGTGCGATTGGTGTCACTCGTGGCGTGGCTCATCTCGCGGATGGGGTGGGATGGCCAGACGTGCCGGCTCCTTCCTTCGAGAGGAAGGGGCCGCCATGCTGCGGACTTCAGGGCTGGTAGTCATTGACGCGGAAGCCGCCGACCCAGGTGAACCCGTTCGGGTCCCTGGCCGCGAAGCCAATCACATACCGCTCACCGGCCAGGATGGTGTGCGCGGGAGGCGTGCCCCGCGCGTCCATGCCTCACCCCAGGCCGCGCGGCTCACGGCAGGAAGTAGCGGGCGCGGAAGCCGTAGAAATTGACGCTCGCGTTGGGGTCGCGCGTGCCGAAGCCAATCGTATACCGGTTACCCACCGTCACCGTGTGGGCCGGCTGGGACGCGGAGAAGATGGGGAAGCTGGTGAAGCCGCCGTTGAACGCCACACCCGAGGACTGCCAGGTGCCTCCGAAGCTGCTGAAGTAGATGGGCGCGAACGTCGTATCCCCCGTGCTCCAGATGGCCGCCTCGAAGTATCCGGCGGTGGAGTAGTCCAGGCCGTAGGCGATGACCTCCTGGATCTGCGCGCCGTTCGGGAGGTCCAGACCGCAGACGAAGGTGTTGCGGGTGGCGTTGGCGTTCACGGTGCAGGGGAAGAGGTTGTCCCCATCGGTCCGGAGCGTGCCGCCGCCACTGCATTGGCCCGTCGTCGCCGCGGCCGCGGTCCCCTGCGGCGTGCAGGCGATGGCGGGGATGGACACGTAGTACGTCCCGGCCAGCAGCTCCCGCGGGCCGGTCTGCGCGAGGGTGGCTGGCTTGGACTGGCAGCGGATGGACCCGTCCGGCGTGACGCTGCCGATGGCGTCCGCCCCGCACGTCCGCGCCACCGACTCCATCCTCGCGTCCGAGTACGTGGGCGCCGCTCGGGGCGAAGCCTTCTCGGTGACGACCACGGCGGGCGTCGTGGCCTGGGGGGCGACGGGCTCGCCGCGCTCCTCGGCGGAGGCAGTGGACAGCGTGACGAAGGCGGTGAGCGCGGTCAGCGCGTGCACGGTCGACAGATGACGAGGCATGTCGATGTCCTTTGGGTTCGGAGCGCGTGCGTGGGTGCTCGCGCCCGAATGTCGATGGGACAACACATGCCGGAGTTGCCGCAATTGCGGTTTAGTCTCGTTGTTTTGAATCCTACGTTTCCCGCCGCACCTCGAGGATGATGCCCTCGGACTCGGGCGTGCCGAGCGAGACGAGCTGCTCCAGCTCTCCGCGGACCAGGAAGTTCGCCTGGGCGCGGTGATAGGGAATGTCGCCCTGCAGCTCCAGGGTGCGATGGACCTCCTCCAGGGTTGCCTGGGGTTGGAGCAATCGCAGACGCACCCCGGAGGTCTCCGCCTCCGTGTCCTCGTCCTCCAGGTTTCCCAGGTCCGCGGACGCGGCCAGGGCCGCGGCGAGCGCGCGGGACAGCAGCGGCGCCGCGTTGCCCGGGGACTTCACCCACGCGCGGACGGACAATCGCAGCTCACAGCGCCGCCGCTCCAGGAAGCCCTCGGCGCGGGTCCCTCGCAGGTAGGCCACCACGGCCTCGCTGGCGACCGCGGGCGCGCGGTACAGGCGCAGCGTGGACTCCTCCACGACGTAGTCGTCGCCCCGACGCAGCGGACGGCCAGGAGGTGACTCCACCTCCACCACCTGTCCCGTCGCGTTCGCCGGCAGGGTGAAGTCCTTGCGCGTGCCATTGCCAGCCCAGCGATGCACCTGCGCGAAGTAGGACGGCTGTCGCAGCGCGGTGAGGTCATCGCCCTCGGGCATCGTGAGCTTCATCCGCGAGGCGATGACCTCGACGAGCGCCTCCATCTCGACGGAGGGCCCTCGCGAGGGGCCGGTCGCGACCTCCACCGTCTCGGGAATCGCGGCGCGCAGCGCATCGTGGAAGTAGGACTCGATGGCAAGGAGCATGGGTGGGGGCTCGCTATCTCGGGAAGAGCGCGTAGGTCTCCTGCCGGGGGATGACGACCTGGAGTCCGGAGAGGGTGACCTCACCGGCCACGCGGGATTGGACGATGAGCTCGAGCGGTGGTGCTTCGCCCGTTCCTCCGGGCGGAGTGAGCACCGCCAGCGCCTGGGCGTCCAGGTGGACGACGCCGTCACCGTCCGGTGTCACGTCGAGCACCTTCGTACCCCAGCGCAACTGGAGCCGGGGCGGAGGCGGCGGCACGGGCACGATGGGGCGGAGGCGGGGACGGGCGCAGGCCCAGAGCGGCGCGGCTCCCGGGGCCTCTCCGGGCAGCTCGCTGTCGCGCGGCAGCCAGGGGCCGGTCGGCTCGGTGCGATGGAGCGTGGTGTCCGGTGTCACCGCTCCCGGCTCGGGTGTGCCGGACGCGGGCTCGATGAGGCTCCAGAGGACCTCTCCCTCGTCGGTGGTGACGACCACCCACCAGCGCCCCTTGTTCAGCGCGAGGGGCTTGGGGAGCGTGAAGGACACCCAGCGCGCGGGCCACGGCGGAGGCCCCGACGCCTCGAGCAGCAGTGGCACGGCGCTCCCCGGGAGCGGTGCCTCGTCGGGCCGGTCGTGCACGTCCGCGTGGAGGGCGACGGTGCCCGTCACCTGGCGCGTCCCCGGGCGCAGGTGGAGGTCCACGGCCGTCAACGCCCCCGGAGCACGCGACGCGATGAAGGCCTGTGCGGCGGAGCGCCCGGAGCCGCAGCGATGAGCGCGCGAGGGCCGCGCGGGTGGACGCGGTGTCAGAGGGAGGTGCTCGTCGCGCAAGGCGTGGCGCACGTGGAAGCGCACCTCCGACAGCGCGCGGTCCCTGGGGACGGAGACGCTCGCGATGGCGGTGCCGTCCGTGTCCAGCGCCAGCGTCCGCTCATCGGCGCCGTCGCTGAAGCGTCGGATGTCATCGAGCGTGTCCAGCGCGAGCCGGACGCGGTCGAACATGCCCAGCCCGGAGGCGCGCAGGGACACCGTCACGCGGCCCGCCTCGAGGTTCGCGGGCCAGGCGCGCTGGAGCGCCTGGGTGAGCACGTCCTCCATCACCAGCTCCTGGCGCGCGTTCATCGGGAGCGCCTGGTGGAAGAAGAGCGCGCCCGAGCCCGTGCCCGCGGAGGCGGTGAGGTCCGGCGGACGCGCGGGCGCGCGCAGGGTGAGGCTCGCGAGCTTCGTCGCCGACAGCGTCTTCGGCGTCCCCAACGGAGGATGGGAGTTGTTCGCCTCCACGAACTCCACCAGCAGGCGGCTGGCGAAGATGCCCGGCAGGGGCTCCACGGCGTTGACGCCCACCGTGTCGGACGGCGTGGGCGGATACCAGGCGCCGCCCTCCGCGATGCTGAGGCGGCCCTTCTTGGCCGTCTGGGTCGGTGACGCCGGAAGGGTCAGCTCCATCGAGGACAGGGGCCGCCGCGAGCCCCAGTCCAGGCTGAGCCAGGTGATGGCCTGGCTCGCGTCCACCACGTTCTGCCCGGTGCTCGTGGCCAGCGTGGCGGTGGGAATCAGGTTCACCGTCACGTCGTCGCCCGGGGCGCGCAGGGCGAGCGACGCGCGCAGCAACACCACCCCCGCCGGCACCTCCAGCGCGACGACGAGCCCGGCCGGGTCCACCGGCACCTGCGCGGGCGTGGGAGGAGTGGCCGTTCCGGTATAGGTCAGCGTGGCGCCGACGCGCGTGTCGCTCATGGCAGGAGTCTCTGCGCCGCGGGGCTTCAGCGCGCGGCGTGCGGGAGGTTCGTCACGGTGGCGTTGGTGGCCTCGTCGGCGGGCAGGAGCTCCTGGAGCACCTGCATGGCGCCCTCGATGCGCAGCATCGTCTGCACCAGTCCCGTGCGCTTCGCATCCAGCTCCGCGAGCATCTTCTGTCCCGCCTCGTGCTCGGCCTTGAGGTCCGCGAGGCGCTTCTCGATCTGGCTCTTCATCCGTGCTGCTCCTGGTCGTGGAGGCGCCGCTCCAGCGCCTCGATGCGTGTGTCGTAGTGCGCCTTGAGCTCCTGGAGCGCTGCGATGGCCAGCACGCTGAAGGCCTCGTACGCGAGCCCCTTGAGCGGCTTGCCGTCCTCGAGCATGGGCGCGTCCGAGACGAGCTCCGGGAACAGGGGCTCCACCTCCTGCGCGACGAGCCCCAGCTGGTGATGGCCCGTGGACTTCAGGTCGAAGCTCACCGGGCGCAGCGCGAGCACGCGCGGGAGGATGCCCTGGAGCGACTCGATGTTCTCCTTGAGCTGGACGTCGGAGAACTTATGCCACTCACCATCCTGGGGCATGTAGCGGCCGTTGCCGCTGCTGTGGAACATGTGGAAGGTGCCCTGGCCCTCGTACGCGATGTCGATGTAGCGACCGGAGGTGTTCTCGCTGAGGCGGATGCCCACGTTCGCCTCGCGCTGCTGGACATGCAGGGGGGCCGAGGGCCGCGCCGCGCCGATGCCGACGTTGCCGTTGACGATGCACAGCCGCTCCGCGGTCCCCTGGAAGATGGCGAACGCGTCCCCGGGGTCGTTCTCGACGCCGATGACCAGCCGGCCATTCTCCTCGTCGCCCGGGAGCGGATTGGGGAGCCGGTAGTAGCGGATCCACGCGCCGTCGCCCGCGCCACCGAAGGCGTCCACGGGGAACTGGATGCCATTGCCCGTGGAGTTCCCGATGGAGGGCGTGATGGCGCCGCTGACGCGCAGGTTGCCCCCCTGGACGTCCAGCCGCGCGCCCGGCGTTTGCGTGCCGATGCCGATGTTCCCATCCGCGTTCATCCACAGCGTCGACGTGTTGTTGACGATGAAGGAGAACGCGTTGTTCGCGCGCGCACCCACGTCCCAGAACAGGCCGGAGGCCGTGCCGCCGCTCAGGCCGTACCGGATGGACGCCCGCGACTCGCCCTTGTGCCAGACGACGTGGGGGTTGTTGATCATCAGCCCCGCGGCCTGCCCCGCGCCGATGGTCACGTGGGACATGCCGGGGGACCAGTCGCTGGTCAGGTTCACCACGAAGCGGTCGAACCCGGACGCGCCCCCCGGCAGCCGCACGTCCAGCGCGCCCTGCGGATCGTTGGTGTTGAGCCCCACGCTTCCGCCGGCCTTGATGTGCAGCCGAGGCGTGCCCGGGCCCGAGCCCGTCTCCGGGTCTCCTCCGTCCTCGGTGATCTGCAAGCCCAGCGCCGCCGGGCCGGGCTCTCCGCGCACCTGCCAGCTCTTGGTTCGGGTGCGCAGGAGCATGGACGCGCCCTCCGCGCCGCCCATCGTCTTGACGACGAGGCCGATGCCCCAGGTCTGGCTGCCCGAGGTGCGCACCTCCAGGGGCGCGGGGGCCTCGGTGTTCGGCGGTGCCACCACCAGCAGGCGCTTGGTCCCCGGCGCCGCGCCGATGCCCACGTTGGCGTTCACCGTCAGCGGGCCACTCAGGGTGCCCCCCGTGAGGGACAGCTTCTGGGCCTCCAGGTCCAGGAAGCGCGTGGTGACGTCGACATTCCTCACCACGAGGGTGTCGGTGGCCTCGACGCGGGTCACCTTCAATATCGCGGAGGGGGAGATGCTGTCGCCCGCGAGCTGCTTGCCATCCAGGCCGCCGCGGTGGGTGTGGTTGTGGATCTCCGCTCGCGCCTGCAACTGCATGTTGTTCCAGGTGTCCGCGAGGATGGGGTCACCGGGACGGGCGGGGTAGTAGGGCTGACTCATGGCTGGAACCTCGAGGTATCGAAACGGGTGCCGTCGAAGACGCCACCCCAGGTCAGCGACTCCTGGGGCGCGGGGAACTGTTCGTGCAATTCGATGTGGGAGCCGAACGACGTCAGCGCGTCGGTGGGGACGAGCCGCTCGGAGAAGTCCGCCTCCAGCACGACGCCCAGCGGGCCCTCGCGCGCCACGAGCGCCTCGGCGGGCATGGGCAGCGTCAGCTCGATGCGCGTGCGCACGCCGGCGCACCGTCCGTACTCCAGCGCGGCGGTCAGCTCCTGCACCAGCCCTGGCAGTCCGGGCGTCACGCCCTCCTCGTTCGGCTCCAGCAGGTGCGGCGGGATGTGGTCCGCGGGGATGCGCAGCGAGAAGGTGGCGGGGGACACCTCCGTCCAGTCGAAGCGCAGCTCCAACGGCGGGGTGTCCCGCTGGGGCAGGGCCTGGGCCTCGGCCTCGAGCACGTCCTCCTCGCTCCACCCGAGCAGATAGGCGCGCACCTCGGGCCGCTCCAGTGTGCCGTAGGTCCAGTGGCTCTCGCCGGGCGGCAGCTCCGGCAGCCGATGGTCCTCCTTGAACACGGAGAAGCGGGAGTCCACCGCGTCGAAGCGCGTCGGTGGGCTCGTCCCGTCCTCGTCGGAGAAGCGGGTGGGGTGGGCCAGGATGATGGGCCGCTCCACGGGGACGCCGTCGAGCATGGGCGCGAAGCCGTCCCGCAGCTTCAGCGTGGCGCCCTGGGGGATGCGGCCCAGGTAGATGAGGTCGAGCCCGGACTCCGCGTGCCGCAGGATGGGGACCGCGACCTCGCGCGAGGTGGCCCGCAGGGTGATGGTGGGCATCGCCGTCGCGAGCCCCGCGTTCGTGGTGAGCAGCCGCTGGCCGCCGCTCACGTCGCGGAAGCCGGCGGTGGCGGGCGTCTGCGGATTGTCCACCAGCTCCAGGGTGAGTGGCCGGAAGGTGCCGTCCTTCCGGGGCACGACGAGCCGGGCCACCGTCCGGCCTTCCTCCCACGTCACCGCCGGAGGTTGCCGCGCCATGTAGACCAGGGAGACCAGGCGCAGCAGCGCGGACGCCGAGCCCAGGCCCGTGCGGTGCAGCTCCACCACCGTCGCCAGCCGCGTGCGGAAGTACTCGGCGGACTCCCCCCGGCGCGGCAGCAGCCCGTGGAGCGCCCCGAGCCGCCCCAGCTCGGAGAGCGCCTTGTCCGCGGGTGACTCCGCCACGGCGAAGCCCCGGGCCAGCGTGTACCAGCGCGAGCGCATCAGCCGCGTCAGCCCGCCCTCCATCTGCTCCAGCTCCAGGGCGAGCGTGGAGAAGAACTCGTTGAGCTTCGTCCCCGATTGGAGGACCGGGGGAAGGTAGCCGACCATGCGGCGTCTGCGCTGGTCCGCGCTCATCCGACCCCCACCAGCTCCGCTCCGCCGAACACGAGGCGCAGGTCCGCGGACACCTCGAGCTGCGTCACCTCCTCGGTGAGCGCATTCGCGGACGGGGCGGAGACCAGGGCCACCGTGGTCCCCGACGGCAGAGTGACGTCACAGCCGAGCAGCCCCGCCACGTGGGCCTGCGAGCGCAGCGCCTCTTCCAGCTTGCCGCGCGTGAGGTACGTCGGGAGGGTGGGGCGCTGCTGCGCCTCCTCGGTGAGCCGCGCCGCGTGGACCTCCACCGCGCCGCGCAGCGCGTCGCGCACCTGCTCCGCCGTGCGCGTGTCGCCCTGGGCGAGTGTGACGACCAGGTCCAGCCGCCACGTCGGGGGGCGCAGCCGGGTGATGCGCGGCGGCTTGCGCACCAGGTCCACGCGCGCGGCCTCGAGCGACTCCAGCCGCCAGTCCCGGTTGGCGCCATACAGGCGACTGGTGGACTCCAACACGAGCGTCTTCCCGAGCGCGGCCTCGGAGGCGGTCCCCCACACGTACGTCTCCACCTGGATGTCGGAGATGCGCCGCACCGCCGGGTCGCCGTAGAACAGCGCCTCCAGCTTGCGCCGGCTCACCGACGCGCCCACGGGCAGCTCCCGCATGTAGCTGGACAGCTTCTGCTGGAGCTCGCGGCGCAGCCGGTCGAACGTCGCCTCGTCCATGGCGTCGTCGTTCGGCTCCACCTTGAAGTCGAGCAGGAAGAAGATGGTGCGCGCATAGCGCAGCCGCACCAGGATGCCCGCGGCCTTGGACTCGCGGATGGCGGCCTCGACGCGCCGGACGCCCTCGACGTCCGACTCGAAGTCCGTGTCGCCCACCAGCACGTCGACGACGCCAGGCGGCGCGTCCGCGGGCTCTCGCACCGTGACGTGTTGGACCCCTTGCTTGCGCACCGCCGCGGCGATGGACTCCAGCGTGCCCTTCTCGCCGTCGCGCATCGCGGTGCGCGCGCGGGCGCGCAGGTCCGTGTCCGTCTCGTCCTCCGAGTCCCGGCGCAGCGGGGCCGGGTTGGAGACGGCCTCGATGCCCAGGATGGGCCGGGGCATCAGCGTCAGCTGGAAGGGGTTGATGACGGGGGGCGCCTGACGCGCGTCCTCGTCGTCCGACTGGACCTCCTGCACCGGGATGAGCACGCGCGTGTCGCCCTTGCGCAGCGTGGCGTCCTCCCGCGTCTCGAAGAGGGGCAGGGGCTGGCCGTCCGCCGCCATGCCTGTCACCTGGCGTCCGGCGGGGATGCCGATGTCCTCCGGCGCGGGCGCGGCGCGGCAGAGCTCCACCTCCCCGGTGAGGCGTCCGGCGCGTGCGCGCGTGAGGCCCAGCACTGCCACCACGTTGTCCAGCGCCGCGCCCTCGGCGGTGTCCAGGTAGCCCGAGCGGTGCGCCAGCTCCATCATCGCGTAGAACGTCGCCATCTCCCGCGCGTACGCCTCCGCGAGGGTCCGAGCCATGCCTCCGGCGTTGGGGTCTGTTCCGGCCCCCATGTTCGCCAGCAGCCGCTCGACGATGGCGCTGAACGTGGTCGTCTCCGGAGGGATGAGGCTCAAAAGGAGATCTCCCACGTCATCTTCATGACCATGTTGGAGCCCCGGTTGACCTCCTCGAAGCGCACGCGGTTGAAGAGGATGGGCGCCCCCGTCCCCAACGTGACGAGGATGCCGGCCTCCGTCAGGGGCTGGACCGTGGACTGGGCCGGCGGCGGGGGCAGGGTGGCCGTCACCAGGGCGCGCACCGTGCTGGTGCCGTCGCCGAGGATGACCTCCTCCACCTTGGGCGCGGTGTCCGCGGCCAGGTCCACCTGGTTGTCGAGCTTGATGTTGGAAGGCATCGGCTGCGTGGTGCCGGTGCCCACGGCGATGGACCAGCTCGTGGTCAGCGCGTTGACGCGCCCCATGAGCAGCTCCGCCACCAGTCGCTTGCCGGCGATGGTGATGAGGTTGGGGACCTTGCGGCGCTCCATCAGCGTGCCGTCCAGGTTCAAGAGCTCCAGGGTCAGCACTCCGTTCATGCCCTGCGTTTCCTTGCCGTTCATCACGCTCTCCCGAAGTCGTGTCCGTACCCCGTGTGTCCCGCCGCGCTCAGCCCAGGTCGAGCGACAGCCCCAGCTCCACCGGGTCGCCGGTGATGGCGCGGATGCGTGCCCGCACCTCCACGGCCCCCGGGAGGTCCGGCCGCGCGGAGACGGTGAGCTGCAGCACCTCGTCCACGCGCGGGTCCTCCTTGATGGCCTGCCGCACGTACCTGCGCAGCAGGTCCAGGTTGGCGCGGTCCAGCGGCTCGCCGATGAGGTCCGCCACCCGGCTGCCGTAGCGCTGGTGGCCCAGCTGCTCCAGGTGTCCGCGGTAGACGAGCAGCCGCATCGTCAGGGCCTGGATGAGGTTGTCCTTGCCGCTCACCGTCGCGGCGCCGCCGTCGTCGGACCAGTCCAGGTCCACGCCGCCCGACTCCTTGAAGGAGAGACGCAGGTCGGTCTTGAGCGCGTCCGTCATCAGAGCAACCTCCCCGGGCCCGCGGTGGCGCCGGGCGAGCTGGGGATGCCCGGGGCGACCTTCAGGCGCGTCATCATCTGCGTGAGCGCGTCGGCCAGCGTCTGCGCCATCGCGCCCGCCAGGTCCGGCGCGTTCTCTCCCCGGATGCCACCGGCCTGGAGGAAGCCGAGCGCAATCGGCTGGAGCATGGGCTTGGCGGGCGCGGCGCCCATGAGGCTGCCCGGCGACGTGGTGGTGAAGCCCGCGATGGCCATCCCCGGCGCCACCATCACCGTCGTGGTGAAGAGCACCAGGGCCTGCTCCACCGTCTGCGCGATGGCCTTCGCCAGCGCGTCGCGCTGCTCGCCGTTGAGCTGGTTGGACGCGAGCAGGCCCTTGGCGATGGGCTCTATCTGCGACGCGCCGGGGCCGCCCGCGGGCGGGGGCAGCATCATGCCGGGCCCCGCGGTGCTGCCGGCGCCCGGAGGCGGAGGCGCGGCGGCGGGGATGCCTGGTGACACGATGGCCATGTTCGCGAAGAGGGTGAACGCCTGGCCGCAGGCGTCGCCGAGCGCGGTGGCCAGGTCCGGGGCGTTCTCTCCCCGGAGCCCCGCGGACTGCATGGCGCCCTTCGCCAGGCCGCCTATCTCGCTTCCGCTCGGTGCGGGCATGGTTACTTGGCCTTCACGTCCTGCGAGCCCTTGAGCGGCGCGCCGGTGAAGTAGCACTTGTGGCTCTGCTCGGTGATGACGCCGCTGCCGCCCTTGCCCAGGTCGATCTTCCCGGACGCGTCCACCGTGCAGTCGGTGCACTTGAGCTGCACGTTGCCCTCCACCTCCAGCGACAGGTCCGTCTTGCCCTTGATGGTGATGACGTCGTCCTGCTTCACCGTGACGACGGTCTCCCCGGCGGTGATGACCACCGACTGCTCCTGGTTGATGGCGATGGACGTCTTGCCGTTGGGGGGCGAGACGACGCGCCACTCGTCCGCCTCGTGGATGGGCGGGTTGAGCTTGTCCGAGTAGAGCCGGCCGGTGATGACGGGGCGGTTGGGGTCGCCGTTGAGGTACGTGATGACGACGAGGTCCCCGGCGTGCGGCGCGCTCACCATGCCCAGGTGCGGCGTCGCGATGGGCACGCGGCGCAGCTCCAGGCCGCTCTCGCGCAGCTTCACGTTGCACTCGTGGTTGTGCGCGTCGCCGTCCGCGTGCGGGAAGGCGCTCGTCACCACGCCCAGGTCTCCCAGGCGCAGCGAGGCCAGCTCGTCGCGGATGATGGCGCGGATGATGGTGACCAGGTCGCTCATGCTCCGCCTCCCACGAGCTGGGGCGCGCCGGACGGCAGGGCGGTGAACGACTCGGTGCCGGGGGCGACGAGCGCTTCGGCCAGCTCCTTCAGCGTGTCCTTCAGGTCGATGACGGCCCCGCGCAGCGACGCGAGGGACTGCTTGGGCAGGTAGCCCTGGAGGACGACGGTGACGCCCGCGCGGATCTTCTCCAGGAGCTGGTGCGCCGCGTGCGCCGCGCCCGCCAGCGGGGCCAGGGGCTCCAGACCCATGTCGCGCATCTCCTGTTCGGACTTCTCGCCCAGCGCCTTGAGCCCATCGAGCGCGGGGTCCAGCGCGTCGAGCAGGTCCGGGATGGCCGCGACCTGCTCCAGCTTGCCGATCCACGTGATGATGAAGTCCAGCGCCTTGTCCATGCCGTCGAGGACGACCTTCACGGGGGCGCCGATGCCGCACTTGCGCACCAGCCGGACGATGGCGGCGACGGTGTTGGATTCGAGCAGCTCGTCCAGCGCGTCGATGAGCCGGGTGATGCCATCCACGATGTCGGCCGTCGTGCTCACGGGAGTTTCTCCAGGTCCTTGAAGGGGCCGAGCGGATCGAACCCGCTGATGACCTCGCCCAGGGCGACGGCCTCCTTGCCCACGCGCTGGACCTTGGCGAGGAAGTCTCCGGCGCCGGCGATGTCCTTGATGATTTCGAGCGCGTCGCCCAGGTCCAGGCCCGTCATCTGCTCCAGGATGTTGATGCCCTCGGTGGCGAGCTTCTCGATGAACTCGCCCAGGCTCCCCGCCTGGCTGAGCGACTGCACGAAGCCGATGATGGCGCCGGGGTTCACCTTGCCGAGCTTGCCGAGCAGGCTGCTGAAGTTGCCTCCGGTGAGCGAGCCCTTGGTGCCGTTGACCACCGAGCCCAGCTCGTCCGGCGACAGGTGGCCGAGCAGCTCCGGGTTCGCGTCCACCGCGTCCATGAGCGTCTCCGGCTTCTGGAGCACGCCCGCGGCGTCCGTGGAGCTCCTGGCCCAGGACTGCGCGTCCTGGGAGACGGCGTCGTTCACGGCGCCCACGCCCGCGTCCGCCTTGGCGGGGGGCTCGACGTACTCCTTCACGCGCAGGAAGAAGCTGAAGCGGCTCTGGTGGCCCGCGAGCTGGCGCACCTGGAAGTCCGCGATGAGGACGTCGGTGAGGTCCGCGCCGGCGATGGCGTCCGAGGCGAACGAAAGGGGCGTCGCCTTCATCTGCGCCTGACGCAGCTCCTCCAGCGCGGCCTGCGGATCCTCGCCGAGCAGCAGGCCCTCCATGACCACGGTGACGGGCTCGCGGCCCAGGTCCTGGAAGACGCTGCCGGCCTGCCCGGGCACGCGCTGCTGGACGAGGTTTCGCGCGTCCTCGGTGTAGATCTTCGTGAGCCCGATGAGCTCGATTCTTCCGATGCGGACGGGCATGTCAGAGCTCCATCCGGGTGGTGAAGCCCGTGCGGGCGTCGAGCTGGTGGCGCACGGTGCGCACGCGGAGCACCTGTCCGGAGAGCAGGTCCTCCACGGGGTGTCCCTGGGGGATGTCCTTCACGGCGATGAGGTCTCCGGGTTGGACGGCGGGCGCGCCGAGCACGACGAGGAAGCCCTGGAGCTTGCGTGACGCCAGCGCGGTGACGCGGCCCTTGGCCTGCGCGGAGGCGCCGTCACCGCTGCGCACGGCGCCGTCCTTCACCTCGCGCGAGTGCTTGCCCACGGAGCCACCGCGGACCTGCCCCTGGTCACCCAGCGCGGCCTTGCCGTGGATGGGGGCGACGTCGTCCACCAGCCAGTGGGCCTTGCTGTCGCCCTGGGAGCTGGCCGCGCCCTCTCCCCAGACCTCGAAGCCGTCGATGGCGGGGAGCGCCTGGTGCAGCTGCGTGCGCAGCACCTGGGTACGGTAGACGAACGTGTGGTCCGCGCCGCCCTTCCTGGGCGCGGAGAAGTGCACCTGGCCTCTTCCGTTCGTGAAGACGTCGAAGCCGCACTGTTCGGCCAAGCGCTGGATGTGGCGCAGGGCGCGAGGGCCGCGGTGGAGCACGTAGCTGGGGAACGTCAGGCCGTCCTCGACGGTGCCCGCCTTCGCGCTCGCGAGCCCGAGCAGGTCTCGCACGATGGCGCCCGCGGACATCTGCTCGTAGGCGCCCGTGGCGTCGATGCGGGCGAGCTGGGTCAGCGCGTCGCCGCCGATGACGACGGCGGAGTCCGCGGCGGCGCGGGCCTCCAGCACCTGTCCGGTGAAGACGGTGATGGAGCCGTCACCCGGGTCCAGGGCGATGGTGGTGGATTCGCCGGGAGAGGGGAGCCCCGCGTCGGAGGGGACGAGCTCCACGGTGCATCGTCCGCCCACGCCGTCCATGGTCAGCTCGCTGGAGATGGAGCGGACCAGGGCCTGGCCCTGTCGGGAGGAGTTGGAGGCCCGGAGCGAGCCGATGCTCACCGTGTATCCGATGCCGGCCATGGCTCAGACCTCCAGTCCGTGGCGACGCGCCGACTCGCGGAGGATGTCCACCAGCGCGTCCTCCAGCGTGCGCCGGTCCATGCCCGTCGCCGTGTTGTCGGCGCCGACCTGCACGCTCACGTTGAACGTGTTCTGGACGGGGGCGCTGGTGTTGGGCTCGGTGCTCGGGGCGGGGACGGAGAGCTGTCGCGCGTGCTCCAGCAGCGGCGCCATCGCGTGGGAGACATCACGCGAGAGGGGGAGCACCGGCTGGGGGGAGGGCGCGGCAGCGGGCGACGGCGCTTCGGGAGGCGCGAACGTGAGTCGGGACTTGGGACGAGCGTGGGGAGTCGTGGGCGACGGCGGTGTGGGAGACAGCAACTGCACGACGCGCGGGCGTGGGCCGGCGTCCGCGCTCGTGGGAGTACCGCTCGCGGCGGGCGAGGGGAGGGGGACCTCGAAGGCTCGCTCGTGCGGAGCCGGGAGGTTCGTCGCATCGGCGACGAGCGGCGGCGCGGAGGTTGGCGCGGGCACGGCGGCGCTGCGGGGAGGCAGGGCTCTCATGAGCCGGACGACCTGTCGCTTCGGCGAGGCCGGGTCCGTGGACTTGACGGTGATGCGGAGTCCTTCCGGTGCGGGTCTTGTTGCGGCGGAAGCAACGTGCGTCCCGGCGGAGACCTCGGGCCCTCGGGAAACGCTGGCGTGCGGCGATGCATCGGGGCGCGGTCCCACGGAGACGGACAGGGGAGTCGTGGCCGTGCCGCTTCCGTCATCGCTCGCGAACATCGAGGCGTCGGAGGACCACCCCCTGGGAACTGGAGAAGCTCCGAGGGACTCGGACGCCCGCGACGCAAATCCGTGTTGCACGCGCGGAGCGTGTTCATGTGTCGCGGAGGCACCGGTTCGCACCGAGTCACCCGACGAGGCGTGAGACGCGGACGCATCAGGGGAGAGCCCCCGAGCGGCGAGGGCGGCTTCGCTCGATGACGCAAGCGATGTGAGGTCGGATGCCCCATGCGCCGCATCACGGGATGAGGCCCAAGACGCGCTGGAGGCCGCTGCTCCATCTGCTGCGTGACTCGCGACGGGACCGTGCCGAGCCTCGCGCGTCGCAACCATCGAGAGGGCAAGAGCGCGCGTCCCGTGTGCTGTGTGACTCGCGCGCGAAGCGTGCTGCATCTCACGCGTCGCATCCGTTGAGAGGGCGAGGTCGCGTGTTCCCTGCGCAGTGTGACCCGCGGAAGGAGCCTGCTGCGCCTTGTGCGCGGCATCCGCCGAGGGGACGAAGTCGCGCGGCCCAGGCGCTGTGTGACTCGCGGAAGGAGCTTGCTGGGCTATGTGAGCGGCATCCGCCGAGGGGACGAAGTCGCGCATCCCAGGCGCTGTGTGACTCGTGGAAGGAGCTTGCTGGGCCTTGTGCGCGGCCTCCGTCAAGAGCGCGAAGTCGCGCGGCCCAGGCGCTGTGTGACTCGCGGAAGGCTCCTGCTGGGTCATGTGCGCGGCAGCCGCCGAGGGGACGAAGTCGCGCATCCCAGGCGCTGTGTGACTCGCGGAAGGAGCCCGCTGGGCCTTGTGCGCGGCCTCCGTCGAGAGGGCGAAGTCGCGCGTCCCAGGCGCTGTGTGACCCGAGGAAGGGCCTTGGGGGGCCATGTGCGCGGCCTCCGTCGAGAGCGCGAGGTCGCGCGTCTCATGCGCTGCGTGACTCGCGGCCACGTCCTGCTGGATCTTGTGCGTGGCAGCCGTCGAGAGGCTGCTCGGAACGGATGCTTGGGACGCAAGCCCCCGCGTCTCAATCGATGGGGAGAGGGGTGCTCGTTGGGGCGGCGCCACGTCCCTCGACGAGAGGCCTGAGGGCACCTCGTGTCCATGCGCGGGCTTCAAGAGGGCTCCGTCATTCGACATGACGAGCGCTCCGGACTGCATGTGGCTTGACGGGTTCGGAGTGCGAGCCAGGCGGGATGCGTCGGTTCCAGCCGTCGCGCTCGCGACGTTCTCCTCGGCTGGCCCGGGACGTGGCTCCTCGAGGGGGCGCGGGAGGGGCGCGCCGATCTGCCGCGCGACCCCTTCGAGTGCACGCAGCGCCGGGGTGCGCAGGCGTGAGGTCAGCTCCGCGGTGGTGAACGTCGTTCGCATCAGTCGTCCTCCACCTGGATGACCACCGCATCGGGAAGGTCGGACAGCCGCGGGGCCCGCGATGCGGGGGGCTGACGCGGAGGCGGAGCAGGAGGCTCCGTGAGCTTCAACATCGTCAGCAGTCGGTCCACCTCGGAGGCGGGCGTCGCCCAGACCTGGGCGGGAGTCCACCCCAGGGCACGGCACAGCTTCAGCGTCATCTCCGCGAGGACCCGGGCCTGCTTGCCGGAAGCCTCCAGCATCCGGTCCTCGGGACTCGCGGCGTCCGCGTTGACGGTGACCACCGCCTCCAGCAGCGCCGCGGTGGTGGCGCCGTCCAGCGACTCCAGCGTCACCGGGGGAGCCCACTCGACGACCGACGCGTCGAGCATCCCGCGCAGATACCGCTCCAGGCTCAGCTCGCGGGCGCCATCGGCCATCGTGACCAGGCTCGCCTCGAGCACCTGGGTGCGCTCGGCGAACGTCCATGGGCGCAGCCGGGCACGCACCTCGCCCACCTGCCGCCATCCCTCGGGAAGCACCCCGACGGACGGCTCGCGAAGTCCACACAGCGCCCACCACAGCGCGAGCGGCGCCAGCTCCGTGAAGCACGACTCCGGAACGCCCGAGTCCCGCAGCACGTCGAGCGCGAAGGCCTCCGCGTCGAAGTCCAGCCTTGCGCCCTCCAGCCGCGCGTGCGAGTCCAGCGCGCGCAGGTGCGCCCCGAAGCCCCACCGTCGGAGCGGGACGCGCTCCCCGGTGGCGACCTCCACCTCGATGCTCCGCGAGGAGTCCTCGGTGTGGAGGCGGAATCGCCGGCCGTCGATCTCGATGGAGACCGACGCTCTGGGCGATTCCGTGTGTGGGCTCGCGGGCGCCTCCCTCACGGACTATTCCTCGCGCAGGCGGGTCGCCGTGAAGGCGTACGTCGTGGCGGCGCTGCCGTGGGCGTCCATCTGGAACGACTTGCTCTCCACGAAGCAGTCGTCGAAGGACAGGGTGCGCGTGTCGTCCGTGCCCTCGGTGCGCTTGAGGTTGGCCACCAGCTGGAACTTGCCGCGCGCGTCGAGCAGCGAGTCCAGCTTCACGGCGGCGGAGCGGATGACCAGCTCACCGATGACGGTGCGCAGGCCGAAGATGACGTCCACGCGCTCGTTGGAGCCGATGGCGCGGATGTCCTCGCGCTCCGTGACCACCCGGAAGGCGAGCGACTGGAGGCCGTCCACGGCCTCGCCGTCGACGAGGATGCTGCTACGGTTGGCTGAGAATACCGTTGGCATCGATGCGTTCCCTCATCAGACCTGGACCGTGATGGTCGCGTAGATGTAGTCGATGGCGCGCACGGGCCTGACGGCCATGTTGACCCTCACGATTCCGAGCGCGAAGTCCTGCTGCGACGAATAGACCTCCACCTTGAAGGCGGGGTCCTTGCCGTCGGTGGAGGGGACGATGGCGCCGTCCTTCTCCATCTGCACCAGCGCTTCCACCAGCTTCTGCTTCAGCGCGCTGCGCCCGTCCGCGTTGTTGAGCAACCCGATGAACAGGTCGCCCACCATCTTCAGCGTGCGCACCGCGCGGTCCGCCACGCGGCGCACGTTGATCTGATCTCCATCCGTCGTCAGGCCCCGCACGACGATGGTGCCCCGGCCGCGCTCCGTGACCACCGGCACCACGAAGGCCCTGAGCAGCGCCTTCTGCTCCTCCACGCTCAGGGACAGCTCGTTCAACCCGGACACGCGCTTGAACGTGGGCGACTGGTGCGGCGTGAGGCCACCCACCATGCCCGCCACCGCGCCCACCACGCCGTGCGGCGCGACGAGCACGAACCTGTCACTCACCAGGTTGGAGGCCAGCTGCGCGGTCTCCTCCAGCGTCCCCGTGGGAGGAATCTGTCCGAAGCCCAGGCGCCCCTTGCTCTCGCCGCTCAGCGCGTTGCAGTGGCTGATGACGTCGCCATAGATGCGCGACAGCTTGGTCCTGTCGGTGAAGTCCTGCACCGCGGCCAGCACCAGGTCCACGTCGGGATGGTCCTTCAGCTTCCCCAGCGCCGTGGCGTACTCGTCCGGCGACGCGTCCTTGCCGCCCGCCAGCGTGTACGTGCCCGCCGTGGGCCAGCCCACGCCCTTCGTCGTGTCCACGCGGATGAACGACGAGGTGTCCAGCGTCGACACCAGCCCCGCCGAGTTCACGTTGCGCAGCACCTCCGCCGCGCCGCTCGCCGGGTGGATGACCTCCAGGTCGAACGACACCGTCTTGTCGATGTTGTCCCGGTAGCTCACCTTGACGGTGATGCCGTTGGCCCACGGGCCGGCGACGCGCGCCTGGAACGTCGCGCCATACTTCTCCCCGGTGGAGCCGGAGGGATACTTGCTCGCATCCGGCGGCGCGGTGATGGTCGCGCTCGTCCCCGCCGTCGCGGCGAGCGGCGAAATCACCAGCTCCGAGACACCGTTGTCCAATGCCTGTCGCGCCTCCGGGAGGCTGTAGGCGCTCGCGCGTCCGGCCACCTCCAGGAACCGCGACCAGCTGCTGGCACGTATCACCTTGCCCTGGGCTGACTCCAGGAAGCCGGTGATACCCAGAACCCCTGACGGCGCGAGCTGTTGGGGCAACACTTCCTTGACGACCGTGACCTGGACACCGGGAATGATGAGACCTGTGGCCATACGCTCCCCGACCCTCGTGAGCGAGGGGGTATCGAACCCTGCTCAGGGTGCAGGTTCCCCGGACCGTGTGACTGGGCACACGCCCACCCCGACCGGGGCACGGTCCTATTCAATGACTGGTTGTTTTTGAGCCGACGACGTCTGGAATCAGGGATTGGTGGCGGGAATCTGCACGCCCGTCTTGCGCAGCGCCGCGAGCGTCGCCGGCAGCAGCGTGGACGCCTCGTTGATGAGCGCCTTGCCCACGTTGAGCAGCAGGTCGACGATGGCGACGATGTGCTCGACGCCCGCTCCCACGAAGTCGACGATGATGTTCAGGAAGCGCTGTCCCGTCAGCGCCAGGTTCCGCGCCGAGTCCGGCAGCAGATCCAACGTGGAGTTCACCAGGTCGCGCCCGGCCTCCAGCACGTTCTTGATGGAGTCCACCACGTTGGGGTCCATCAGGGGCTTGATGAGCCCCTCCACCTGCTTGAGCACCGAGCTCAGGACATTGCGCACCGGCGTCCAGATGACAGCAATCTTGTCGGTGATGGTCTTGAAACCCGAACCGCTCACCGCCAGATACAGCTTGTACAGCGCCTGCTCGACCTGGATGGCGATGTTGTCCACCGTGGCCAGGGCGTCGGATACGTTCGCCGCTGCGTCTGCTGCCATGGAATGTCCCCCTCGAGTGATTTGAGCGCGCTCACGCGAAACATGAGCGCACACGGAGAGTATGCGAAGGAACACTCCGGATTCAAGGTTTTATCGGGTAGGCAACAAAACAGCGTTTCATCCTACCAGGCTTGAGTTGTCGCGAGTGACCCATGCGAGGGCCTTCTAGAGCGGCGCGGGCCAGACGAGCGCGCCCAGGCCCAGGTGGGTTCCTTTCGCGTCATGGACGAGCCACAGCTCCGTGTCGCGGATGCGGAACAGCTTCCCACCCTGGGTGACGCGGATGCCGGAGTAACCCTTCATGAAGCCGCGCTCCTCGACCTCTCGAATCACGGCCGCGCGATGCTCCCGGCCATCGGGTGGCGCGCTGAGTCGAGCGGGTGTTCGGAGGAACTCCTCGGCGGAGTAGCCGAACTGCCGGGACGCGGCGGCGTTGGTGTAGAAATAGACCGGCTCTGGCTGGGCATCCTGGGCCAGCAACATGAAGGGCGCCTCGGTGTGGACCCACGAGAGGCGGGTCGGGTCGGAGACGTGCTCAAGGTGGGGAGGGCAGAAGCCGACGCCCAGGGGCTTGTTGAAATATCGCCGGTAGGTGGTGTCGAGCAGCTTCAGGTACGGCAGCACTTCGTGGATGGCTTTCATCGGGGTTCCTCCGGGGAAGCGCGGGCGGTCAGAGGTTGCCGGCGCGGGGGTTGAGGCCGAGCACCTGTTCGCTGTCGACAGGGACGGTCACCAGGATGGACTGCCCCGCGCGAGCACGGTGGAGGCTCAGGATGGCGTCCAGGTTGGTGAGGTCTGGCTTCAGATCGAACCCCACCCAGCCACAGGCGCGAGCGATGTCGCCGAACTCCATGGGGGTGAGCTGGGTGTGGCGGCGAGTGGCCTGGATGCCCGGGAGGATGGTGGGCAGGGCCTGCTCGACGATGCCGTAGCTGGAGTTGTCGAGCACGAACAGGAGCAGGTCCAGGTGGCTCGCCTCGGAAAGACATCCCGCGAAGAGCCGGAAGCAACCGTCACCGGTGAATCCGACGACGTGGCTGTCGGGGCTTGCCAGTCGCGCGCCGATGCACAGGCCCAGCACGTTGCCCATGGCCGAGCCCCGATAGAGAGAGAAGAAGCGCGCGTTCGGATGGGGGCGCTGGGTGACATATTGCCGGTCCTTGTAGGAAAGACAGACATCATCGAAGCCGAGTGTCCCCGGAGCCCAGCGGGTGTCCAGCCGGGTGAAGAGCTGGCGCAGGTCCACGAAGCCGGGACGGGGTGGGAGGCGCGGCGTGTGGTTGAGGTTCGCGGGCGCGGGGGAGGCGCGTCGGGTGCGCGGAGGGCTGTGCTCCAGGTGCTCGACGAGCGCATGCAGGGCGCTGTCCAGGGGCGTCACCCATTGATGGAACTCGTGCCGCGAGCGGTGGGCGAAGCTGCCGTCGAGCTGGCCGTAGCCGTCCTCGATGGACGTGACGACGAAGGTCTTCCCGGCGGGGTAGGGCTGGAGGTTGACGGTGTACTCGTCCGGACACGCTCCGAGCACCAGGAGGACATCTTCCTCGCCCAGGTCCTTCCAGACGTCCATGGCCGCGTCGTTGCCCCCGAAGGAGATGTAGCCATGGCCCCACGGGTTCTGTCGCTCGACACCGTTGGCGCCGTTGATGCTCCAGACGAGCGAGGCTCCGAGCTGCTCACACAGGCGGGTGGTGAGCCTCGGTGCCCGAGGTGCGCGCGCCAGTTCCTCGCCGGCAAGGATGACGACGCGCCGCCCCTCCGCCGCGGCGTGGAACGTCTTGACGAAGTGACGGACGTCCTCCGGCTTCGCCTCGGGTGGACGGAGCGGGTGGAAATGGCAGGACTCCTCGCCGCTGGGGAGCTTGAGGAGGTTCGGCTCGATGACGAGCACGATGGGCTTGGACTGCTGGAGCCGGTGCTGGGCCCGGCGCAGCTGTGGGATGAGGGTGGCGGGCTGGTCGAGCACGAACACGCCCCCGGGGAGCTCCGCCTGGAGCTGGGGAACGATGTTGCTGCCGAGCGGGGAGGTGTCCTGGAGTGGGCTGAGCCCCTGACTCTTCGTGGAGCACAGGGGCACCAGGAAGACCGCCGGGATGTCATGCAGCTTGGCGTCGCTCAAGCCGCAGGACAGCAGCTTGGTCGCCGCGCCCGTGGTCGCGACGCAGCATCCCAGCCCGCCCGTGGCGAGATAGCTGCCCAGGGGCGTGAAGCCCGCGGCGTACTCGCCCAGTGTGAAGAACCAGGGAGACTCCTCGCCGCGCGGCTCCTCCCGTCGTCCTGGATGGGGCTCCAGGTTCTGGAGGAAGTGCAGCAGGCCGCCACCCGTGACTCCAGTGCAGGTCGTGACGCCCCAGGCCCGCAGCGCGGACAGGAGCACGTCATAGCCACTCGGTCGCTTCGTTGGATTGGTTGTCATGCGCACCAGGGTAGGGATTCGTGTATTTGTTTGCACGATTATGTTTCGAGTTGATTGGGGCATGGCGGGCCGCTCTGCGGGTGACGGTGTGTTGATGGTTTGTTTTTGATTTCCAGGTGTGGGCCCGGAGGCTGGCGGGGCTCGCGGCGGGCCGCGTCATGCGGGGGAGATGCGCGAGGCCTGCGGGCCGAGGCAACAAATCCGCGCGCCAGGCCGAGAACTGGTTTGTCAGTCATTTCCTTCAAGCACGCGAGAGTCTGCCCATGACCGCCCGCATCGATGGCAAGCCACGCCCGCACGTCGGGAGCACCCAGAAGAAGGAGGAGCCTTCGGCCGTGCCGGTCCGGACGCCCTCCGGGAACGGCGTCGCGGAGCGGGCGCGTCAGAAGGGCGTCGTGGATGCCTTTCAGGGAGCGCGGCTGAGCGAGCGTTCGCTGGCGAGCCTCGGCAATCCCACGGCGCTCGCGAAGCAGGGGGCGGCGTGTCCTGTCCCGGTGCTGACGCCCGCGGAGGAGGCGGAGGCGCGGCGGGCCATCGAGGAGGCGACGGGCCGCGAGGACCCGGAGACCATCGCGGAGTGGCTGAGGGCGCATCCGGACCCCGCGGAGCAGGCGGCGTTCATGGACATGCTCTTCGACTACGGCCCCACGGTGGGGAACATCCTCGACAACGCGGACGACCTGAGCCCGGAGGACCAGCAGCTCCTCTCGGACGCGCTGGACGCGGCCTACCGGCGGGGAGAGGTCACGCTCGAGGAGCTGAAGGAGGCGGTCGGCTCCCACGGGAACGGGACGTGGAGCGGCGAGTCCCACGAGATGTTGGCGAAGATCATCGCCGGGACGGGGAACCCGGACCTCATCAACGCCTACGTGGAGCGCGAGCTGGACAACATGCAGGCCGAGAACGTGGAGGACCCCGCGCGAGCGGTGGCCATCGCCACGGCCCTGGCGAGCCTTCCGCCGGACGAGCTCCAGAAGTTCCTCGAGCGCAACCCGGAGGTCGTCTCGCGGGTGTTGAAGAACCTCGAGGAGCCCATCGCGCGCATGGGAACGGGGTCGTACGAGGCGCTCGGGAAGCTGCTGGACGCGGCCGGCGCCATCCAGCCGCCCACACCCCAGTCCCTCCAGGTGTTCATGGACAGCATCCCGTACCTGGGTGAGAACGAGGAGTCCCGCGCCGCGGCGGCCCGGTTCTTCACGCGCAACGCGGATGCCATCCTCGCGTCCGTGGCGGACGCCTCTGGAGCCATCAGCAGCCAGAGCGCCGGGAAGCTCGCCGAGTTCTTCACGAGGACGCTCTTCACCGACCCCTCATTCGAGGGACAGGAGGCCCTGCACACGTTCGTGGTGCAGAAGCTGGGGGAGATGCAGAGGCGGCTGGAGACCGAGGCGACCGCCAATCCTCCTTCTCAGGACGCTCAGCGCCTGGCCCGGGGCATGGGCAGCCTCGTGGGCGCCATCGAGGGCGGCTTCATGCTCGCCGTCGAGGAGCTGGACGCGCGCAACGAGGCCACCGAGGGCCTGGTGGGGTTGATCTTCAAGGCCAAGGACCTGCTTCCGGACGTGTCGCTCCCCGTGATTGGGAGCGTGCGCGACCTCACGCTCGACCAGATCCAGGACTGGGTCACCGACGCGCTGAAGGAGCATCCGGATGACCCGAAGGATGCGATTCCCTTCCACCTGCTCTTCGGAGAGGCCATCTCCAATCCGCTGCTGGCGACCATCTACGAGACCGCGCGGGGCACCGCCCTGGACAACCGCGAGCTCGGCCTGGACGACTGAGTCCGGACGGGAACGACACGGCTCCGTCTCTCGAGTCGAGCGCCGGAGCCGTCGTGCTGGTTGCTACCAGGCCACGCTGTCCAGGTGGACGGTGCCCGTCCAGCCCGCGTTGGTGATGAGCTCCACGCCCAGCTGGTACAGCGGCGTGGTGCTGTCCGAGGGCAGGGGAAGGGTCAGCGTGTTCCAGGCCCCCGTCTGGAGGCTGCTCGCGGCGGTCCACTTGCCCGTGTAGCGCCAGTTGCTGGTGGCGCCCTCCAGCGCGAACGGCTGGACGGCGGTGAGCTTGCTCCCCGCGGGAACCCACAGGCGCATCGTGACCACGCCCGCTTGAGGCACGGTGGCGGTCATCACGGACACGACGCCCGTGCCCGCGGTGCCACTGAACGGAATCGCGAGCGAGCGCGTGCCCGACTGGGGCCGGGTGGTGGTGGACGTCGCGGTCTTGAGCGGCGCGCCCGTGGCGGACCAGCCCTCGGTGCCGGACTCGAAGCCATACCCACGACCCGTGCCCCCGCCCGAGCCGGCGTCCGGTGTCCCCGCGTCGGTGCCGCCCGAGCCGGCGTCTCGCGGTCCCCCTGCATCCGGAACCCCCGCGTCGGTTCCTCCGTCGGTGCCAGTGCCCGGGACGGGCAGGGTGGTGCCCGTGGCCGGGAGCGTCAGTCCACCGGCGGTCAGGAAGGGCGACGCGTTGCTCTTGAGATAGGGCTGGCCGTTCGTGCCCAGGTCATTGGTGTAGGAACTCTGTCCGCCCGCGCCCGCGCCGAAGAGCAGCGCGATGACACCCGCGTTGGCGAACTTGCGCCGGTGCGCGTCTCCAGCGGGGCCGAAGAAATACTCGGTCCGGTTGTCTCGGTAGCCCGCGCGAGGGGTGCCATCGTTGTTGATGTTGCGGTGCTGTGAGTTGCCGAGCGGAATCTGCCAGAGCACCCAGCGCTTGCCGGAGGTCTGGTTCATCAGCGTGAGCCACTGGTGGTAGCGATTGAACGAGCGCGAGGCGATGGCGGCGTTGTCGTTCGTGTCCCACCACACGTCCTGGCCCCGGGTGAGCTTGTAGAAGTCCGCGTCACGGTCCAGCGGGTCTCCGACGAGCACGTCGTACGTCGCGCCGGTGCTGTTGGCGCCCAGGCCCAGCGGCTTGAGGAAGTTGACGACCTTGTCCACCTCCGGCTGCAGGGGATCGCTGATGGAGCAGCAGGAGATGTCCTTGCCGCTGGCCCACGCGGAGATGTGGAGGCCGAGGATGACGTTGTTCGCGCCCACGGCCTTGCGCAGCTGGAGGAAGGCGAGCCCCCATCCGGCGACGGTGTTGGGCAGGCCCGCGAGCTCCGGCATGCCCGTCGCCGCGACGGCGGCGTACGTGTTGGGGTTGGAGTTCGTATAGAACTGGAGCAGGCCCACCGCGTCCGGTTCGATGGGCATCAGCACCGGCCTGCCGTACTCCTTCGCGCGCTGGAGGAGGATCTTGAAGTCACTGAAGTAGCCACGCATGGTGTCGATGTTCTGCACCTTCTCGAGGGACTCGGCCTCGCCGCCGCCCGGCTCCGCGAAGAGCTGGTAGAAGACGGGCGCGGGGATGAAGCCCTGGGTGTTGGACTCGGTGAGGAAGGTCTTCGCCCACGCGCCATCGCGCGGGCCCCAGCCCCAGTTGTCCACCCAGCCCTTGGTGAGGTAGCGGTAGCGCACGTCCCAGGGGACGCCGCTGTCACGCATCCAGTTCTGGCCCGCTTCCTCGAACAGGCCGATGGACAGGCGATTGGGGAGGCCCGTGGGCACGGGGCCCTTCACGCCGGGCGGTGCGGCTTGAGCGAACGCGGACGACACAGCCAGGGTCGTGCAGGCCAGCGCCAGCACGGCGACGGTTCTTCGGAGCGTTGTTCTCATGCCCCTGAATACAAACGGCGTGCGGTCGCCACGCCGGTTGCCCGCAGCGGGAGCCTCGTCGCCTGCTACACGTCCGGGGCCTCAGCCCCTCGGTGTCACGGGCCGGGACAGGCGAGGCCCGGCTCGGGCGCGTCCGTGTCCTGGAAGGCGAGCAGGCAGCGGAGCGCTTCCGGATCCGCGGCGTCAGCCAGATACGTGCGCCGCCACAGCATCGCGGCCACGCGGTTGGGCAGTCGCGGGTCCTGCGCGATGAGCGCGCGGCGCACGCCGTTGGCGCCGATGGGCACGGTGGCCGCCGCGGCCTCCAGCTTCGCCACTTCGTCGGGACAGCCGTCCGGGCAGTTGTAGAGGAACACCGCGTGTCCGTGCTCCAGGTTGTGGACGTACAGGCAGCGCGACACGGGTTCTTCGTAGATGCCACAGCGGGCCACGCTGGCGCAGTGGGGACCGGAGTTCGGAGGGTTCTCCCCGTTGCCGCAGGCGGGGCTGTCGCAGACGGCGAGGTGCCCGGAGGACGTCTGCGTGGAGAGGGGGAAGCTGAACTGGCCGCAGCCGCCAGGCGCCGCGTCCGAGGAGTCGCAGGCGGACAGGGACAGGAGCGCGAGCAGCGAGGGGAGGGTGAGGAGGCGTTGGGCGTGCACGCCCCCGTCATACCGCATCAGCCGGGGAACGCACCGCGACGCTCCACGTCCTGGGCGCGCAGCCCTGGCAGCCCCACGGCTTCGGCGAAGCGGAGGAAGTCGGACTGGCTCACGCTGCCTCCCGTGGCGCGAGCATGGCCGTGGCCCAGCTCCTCGCCCATCGGCGGCAGGCCCAGTCCCTGGATGAAGGCCCTCAGGTCGATGGGCGCATGGCTGCGCATCGCGAAGTTCACGCGGCCGGGCAGGTAGCCCGTGTTGGCCGCGATGACGATGTGCTCGGGCAGCCGCTGCGTCCATCGCACCGCCACCAGCGGATGAACCTGCGCCTCCGAGCTGAACAGGAGCAGCGCCACACGCGAGGCGACGCGCGGCGGTGTGCGAGCACACCGTTCGACCTCGCGGCGCACCTCCACGCGGCAGTCGTGCAGTTCGTCCACGCCGGGCACGCGACCCTCGGAGATGTCCTTCGCGGTCCCCCCGCGCAGCAGGACCTCCAGGGCCCGGGGCGCGGCGAAGCGGGCCGAGCGTCGGGCCGCGTTGATGAGGGACACCGTCTCCGTCACCGCCTTGCGGTTCGCGCGTCGCAGCGCGTCCTTGAGGAACGGCATGGGGGCATCCGCGCCCAGGTCCCCCACGGTGCCAAGCACCGCGAGCCACTCCAGCGGCCCCGGCACGACGAGCGGCGACACCAGCACGTAGGTGAGCAGGCTGCTGCTCGCGATGGGCTCATGGCCGTACGCGGTGACGACGCGTGCCTCGGGAGGAAAGGACTCCGCCGCGTGGTGGTCCACGATGAGGGTGGGGACAGAGGGCAGCAGCGGGGCGGGTCTGCTGCCCATGTCGAGGACGACGAGCGCGTCGGGCTTCGTCGCGCCGAGCCGCTCCAGGAAGCCGGGCGAGTGGGCATGCTCTCCCTTCCCGGGCACGCGGACGGCGACGCGGGCGCCCACGGCCTCGAGCGCTCGCACCATCAGGACGCCGGAGGCCAGGCCATCCACATCCGAGTGGGGCGCCACCAGCACGCGCTTGCCGCGCTGGGCTTGGATGAAGCGTCGGGCCTCGGCGAGCGCCTTTTCAGACGTGGGCCAGGCGGGGTCCTTCGTGTGACCGAGCAGCATGCCTTCAAGCTGTAACGCCAACCCCTGACAGCAGAAGGAGCGGCAAGGGGAGCCCGCCTGCTCCACGAGCGTGCCCGAGTGGGGCTGGTGGCCCGCTGTGCGTGGGCCCGTTCGTGGCGAGCTTGTCTCAGGTGATGGAAGGCTTCGACTCCTACCGACTCGGCTATGTCGCGCAGAGCCTGACGCTGGGCGTGAGCGCGGGGCACACCTGCCGCCTGGCGGGCGCCACGCCCCAACGACTGGAGTCGCTCATCGCTCAGAACCTCGAGGAGCTCCAGCGCCTGCTCGAGTTCAACGCCTCGCGAGGCATCGAGGTGTTCCGCATCGGCTCCTCGCTCATCCCGTTCGGCTCGCACCCGGTGAACACGCTCCCGTGGTGGAAGACCTTCGGCCGGGACTTCGAGCACCTGGCCCGCCTCGCGCGCCGCTCGAATCAAAGGCTGTCGATGCATCCCTCGCCGGCGGGCGCCTCGCTGTCCTCCCGGCACGCGCGGGTTCGCGAGGCCTCGCTGGCGGAGCTGCGCTACAGCGCGCGCGTGTTGGACTTGCTGGAGGCCGGGCCCGAGTCGCGCGTGGTGCTCCATGTCGGAGGCGCCGCGCCGACGCGCGAGGAGGCGCGGGTCGCCGCGCACCGCTTCCTGGACGAACTGCCCGAGTCGCTGCGCGAGCGACTCACCATCGAGCACGACGACAAGGTGTGGAGCGCGCGGGAGGTCCTGCCCCTCGCGCGCGAGCACGGCGTCCCGATGGTGGGAGACAACCTCCACAACGCGGTCCTCGCCTCGACGCCTGTGATGTCATTGAAGGAGCTCCTGCGCGAGGCCGCGTCGACGTGGACTGCGCTGGACCTGCGGCCCAAGTTCCACCTGGCCAGCCAGCGTCCCCAGGCGCGGGCCGGGGCCCACTCGGACCGGGTGGACCCGGCGGACTTCCGGAAGATGGTGGCCGCGCTGCCCGTGCCGGCGGACCTGATGCTGGAGGCGAAGGAGAAGGACGTCGCGGTTTTCGCATTGCGTCAGCTTGCGAACGCACGCCGAGGCCGACGCGGTGGGGTGGGCGCGCCGGCGCCGTAGACATTGTTTTCTTGGATGTCTTCGGGCGGCGGTTCCTCTACGGTCCGCGTCCATGAACCGGACCCGACTCACGCAGTCGTTGCTGCGCTCGGCCCTCGTGGCCCTGGCGCTGACCGCCGCCCCTGGCCTCGCCCAGACGCCCGCCGCGAAGGCCACGCCCGAAGAGGCGAAGCAGTTCGCCGAGAAGGTGAACGCGGACCTCAAGCGCCTGTGGACGAAGCAGGCCACCGCCGAGTGGATCAAGTCCACGTACATCACCGACGACACCGAGCGGAACGCCGCCTACGTCAACGAGGAGGTGCTCGGCTACGTCAACGGCGCCATCAAGGACTCGCGCCACTTCGACGGGCTGAAGCTGGACGCTGACACCGCGCGCATGCTGCACCTCTTGCGCGTGTCGCAGGCGCTGCCCGCGCCGTCGGACGCGAAGAAGCGCGCGGAGCTGGCCACCACGGCCGCCAAGCTGGAGGGCCTCTACGGCAAGGGCAAGTACTGTGGCGCCGACGGCAAGGGGAAGTGCCGCGACCTGGAGGAGCTCTCCGACGTCATGGCCGAGAGCCGCGACTACGCCGCGCTGCTCGACGCGTGGCAGGGCTGGCACTCCATCTCCCGGCCCATGCGCCCGCTGTACGAGAACCTGGTCACCATCTCCAACGATGGCGCCAAGGACATCGGCTTCAACGACCTGGGCACGCTGTGGCGCTCCGGCTACGACATGCCGCCCGCGGAGTTCGAGAAGGAGGCCCAGCGCCTGTGGGGCCAGGTCAAGCCCCTATATGACGACCTGCACTGCTACGTGCGCGGGCGGTTGGCGAAGCAGTACGGCGCGGACAAGGTGCCCGCGGGCAAGCCCATCCCGGCGCACCTCTTGGGCAACATGTGGGCCCAGGAGTGGAACAACATCTACCCCCTGGTGGAGCCGTTCCCCGGTCAGGCCAGCCTGGACGTGGACGCCGCGCTGAAGGCGCAGAACTACGACGCGCTGAAGATGGTGCGACTGGGGGAGAAGTTCTTCACCTCGCTCGGCCTCAAGCCGCTGCCGGAGACCTTCTTCGAGCGCTCGCAGTTCACCAAGCCCAGGGATCGCGACGTCGTCTGCCACGCCAGCGCGTGGGACGTGACGTACGAGAACGACCTGCGCATCAAGATGTGCATCAAGCCCACCGAGGAGGACCTGGTCACCATCCACCACGAGCTGGGCCACAACTACTACTACACGTACTACTACAACCTGCCCGTGCTCTATCAGGCCGGCGCCAACGACGGCTTCCACGAGGCCATCGGCGACGCGCTGACGCTGTCCATCACCCCCGCGTACCTCCAGCAGGTCGGCCTGCTCAAGGAGGTGGCGAAGAACGACAAGAACCTCATCAACCTCCAGCTCAAGGACGCGCTGGAGAAGGTGGCCTTCCTGCCCTTCGGCCTGCTCGTGGACCAGTGGCGCTGGGAGGTCTTCTCCGGCCGCGTGAAGCCGGCGGACTACAACAAGTCCTGGTGGGCCCTGCGCCAGAAGTACCAGGGCGTGGCCGCGCCGGTGGCCCGCTCCGAGCAGGACTTCGACGCGGGCGCCAAGTACCACGTCCCCGCCAACGTCCCCTACACCCGCTACTTCCTGGCCCGCATCCTCCAGTTCCAGTTCCACAAGGCCCTGTGCGAGGCCTCCGGCTACAAGGGCCCCCTCCACGAGTGCTCCATCTACGGGAACAAGGAGGCCGGAAAGCGGCTGCAGGCGATGCTGGAGCTCGGCGCCAGCAAGCCCTGGCCGGATGCGCTCCAGGTCGTCACTGGGACTCGCCGCATGGATGCGACACCGTTGCTGGATTATTTCAGCCCTCTGCGTCAGTGGCTGAAGACCCAGAACAAGGGCCAGAAGTGCGGATGGTGAAGGTCCCTGGTGGACTTCCCGGGGAAAGGCCGCGTAGATTCTCGGGGTCCGTTAGAGTTCGCTCGGTAGGACCGGACGGCGGATTTTCGCGTCCGTGACGAAAGAAGAAGAAAGCAAATGGCTACTGGTACCGTGAAGTGGTTCAACGATGCGAAGGGCTTTGGCTTCATCACCCAGGACGGCGGTGGTGAGGACGTGTTCTGCCACCACACCGCCATCAACATGGATGGCTTCCGCACCCTCCAGGAGGGGCAGAAGGTGGAGTTCGAGGTCGCCCGCGGCCCCAAGGGTCTTCAGGCGCAGAACGTCCGCGCTGCCTGATTCCCGGCGTCGTTCGTAACGACTTCCTGGATGCATCATGAGGGTCCGGCCTGCCAAGGGTCGGGCCCTTCGTGCTTTCTCGGAGCTGTCCATGTCCTTGTCGAAGCCGCGTTGGGTGTCCCCGTTGCGCGCCTGGCCCCTGGTGATGCTGCTGGGGTGCTCCACGACGTCCCCCACGCCGACGCCCGCCGCCGCGGTGGACGCGCGGCCCGCTCCCGAAGGCCCCGCGATGAAGCCCTCGTCCGACGCGCTGGCCCAGGTGACGGCGGAGCTGGTGGCGAAGCACGGCGAGGCGCAGCGCGCGCGCATCGAGCGCGGCGTCGCGCAGGTGGCCCTGCTGTGGCGCACCGAGGACGGGGACCTGGCCGCCTTCGCGCGCGAGCAGTTCGTGTCGGACCCCCAGGTGCTGGACGCGACCTTCGCGCGGCTGGAGCGCCTGTTCGAGCAGCTCGACGGGCACATGCTGGAGCTGGGGCGCGAGACGCAGTGGTACACGGACCTGGACCTGGGTCCGCTGCTTCCCGTGGAGCCGCTGGTGGCGTCGTATGACCCGTCCTCGCATGTGACGGAGGATCTGTTCCGCGCGAAGGTCGGCTTCGTGGTGCTGCTCAACTTCCCGCTGACGACGCTGGAGGCGCGCACGCGCCAGGGCGCGACGTGGACGCGGCGGCAGTGGGCCGAGGCTCGGCTGGCGGGGCGCTTCAGCATGCGCATCCCCGCGGACGTGCAGCAGGCGTCCTCGCGCGAGGTGGCGGCGGCGAACCTGTACATCGCCGAGTACAACGTGTGGATGCACCACCTGGTGGACGAGCGCGGCGAGCGGCTCTTCCCCAAGGGCCTGCGCCTCATCAGTCATTGGAATCTGCGCGACGAGCTGAAGGCGGACTACGCGGACCCGCGCGGACACGAGAAGCAGCGGACCATCGTGCAGGTGATGGAGCGCATCATCACCCAGACGATTCCGGCCGCGGTCATCGACAACCCGAGGCTGGACTGGAACCCGTTCACCAACGCCGTCACGGTGGCGCCGCCCCAGACGGTGGAGGCGGACGCGCCCTCGCGCGAGGCCCGCGCGGACGCCACGCGGGAGGCGGACGTGCGCTATGCGCGGATGCTCGCCATCTTCCGGGCGGAGCGGAAGCTGGACGCGTACGCGCCGGTGGCGCCCACGCGCATCGCCCGCTCGTTCGAGCTGGGACGTGAGCTGCCCGAGGCGCGGGTGAAGGCGCTGCTGACGCAGGTGCTGGAGTCACCGCTGGTGCCCCGCGTGGCCGCGGAGATCCAATCCCGGCTGGGACGGAAGCTGGAGCCGCAGGACGTCTGGTACGCGGGCTTCAAACCCGGGGCGAAGCGGCCGGAGTCGGAGCTGGATGCGCTGACGCGCAAGCGCTACCCGACGGCGGAGGCGTTCGCGAAGGACCTGCCGCGCATCCTCCAGGGCATGGGCTTCAGCGCACAGAAGGCGGACTGGCTGGCGGCGCGCATCCGCGTGGATGCTTCGCGTGGCGCGGGCCATGCGCAGCAGGCGCTGCGGCGCGGTGACTTCGCCCGGCTGCGCACGCGAGTGGAGAAGGGGGGCATGGACTACAAGGGCTACAACATCGCGGTGCACGAGCTGGGGCACAACGTGGAGCAGACCTTCGGGCTCTACGGCGTGGACCACACGCTGCTCACCGGGGTGCCCAACAACGCCTTCACGGAGGCGCTGGCCTTCGTGTTCCAGGCGAGGGATCTGGAGCTGCTGGGGCAGGACAGGCCCACCGCGGAGAGCGAGCGGGAGCGGGTGCTCGGCGACTTCTGGCAGACCTGGGAGCGCTCGGGCATCGCGATGGTGGACATGGCCGTGTGGCATTGGCTGTACGCGAACCCGGAGGCCACGCCCGCGCAGCTGCGGGACGCGGTGGTGTCCATCTCCCGCGACGTGTGGAATCGCTACTACGCGCCGGTGCTGGGTGGAAAGGACACCACGCTGCTGGCCGTCTACAGCCACATGATCAGCTACCCGCTGTACCTGCCGGACTATCCGCTGGGGCACCTCATCGCGTTCCAGATCGAGGAGCACCTGTCGCGCAAGGGGCCGCTGGGGGCGGAGTTCGAGCGGATGGCGACGTACGGCTCGGTGACGCCGGACCTGTGGATGACGCACGCGACGGGGGCGCCGGTGAGCGCGGAGCCGCTCTTGCGCGCGACAGAGGCGGCGCTGAAGGCGCGACCGTAGGGTAGGCTCGGCGCCGCTCATGCCCATCAAGCGTCGCATCAAGGAGCTGTTGGCCCAGGGGTTGGTGAAGGGAAGCCGGCGGCTCGGGTTGCTCGACGACCCGAGGCTGTTCCAGGTCTACGAGCGTGGCGGCTACCACGTCACGCCGAACCACTTCTATCAGCCCATCCCCGACACGGGCTCGCTGCCCGAGGCGCTGTGGGGCACGCGCTCGAAGATGGTGGGAATCGACCTGCGCGAGTCGAGCCAGCTCGCGCTGCTCGAGCGCCTGTCCTCGAAGTACCGCGACGAGTACCAGGCGTTCCCGAGGTCCGCGACGGGTGAGCCGCACGTCTACCACCTGGGCAACAGCGAGTTCGGGACGGTGGACGCGGAGGTGGCCTACGGGCTGGTGCGCGAGCTGCGGCCGCGAAGGCTGTTCGAGATCGGCTCCGGCTGGTCCACGCGGCTGTCCGCGCAGGCGTGCCGGAAGAACGAAGGGGAGGGCGCGCCCGCGTGCGAGCTGGTGGCCTTCGAGCCCTATCCGAGCGAGGTGCTGCGCGCGGGCTTCCCGGGCCTGACGCGCCTGGAGCCGCTGAAGGCGCAGGACATCCCGTACTCGGAGGTGGAGCGACTGGAGGCGGACGACATCCTCTTCATCGACTCCAGCCATGTGTTGAAGGTGGGCAGCGACGTGCAGGTGGAGTTCCTGGAGCTGCTGCCTCGGCTGAAGAAGGGCGTGGTGGTGCACGTCCACGACATCTTCCTGCCGGCGGAGTACCCGCGCGCGTGGGTGCTGGAGCACCGGCGCTTCTGGACGGAGCAGTACCTGCTGCAGGCGTTCCTGAGCTTCAACGACAGCTTCGAGGTGCTCTGGGGCAGCAGCTTCATGCACCTGACGCATCCGGAGCGGTTGCGTCAGGCGTTCCCGTCGTACCGGGGGGCTCCCGAGGACTGGCCCGGGAGCTTCTGGCTGCGTCGGGTGAAGTGAGGCGCTGACTACTGACGGGTGTCGCCGGGGATGGCGACCAGCTCCACGTCGAAGGTGAGGACGGCGTTGGGCGGGATGCGCGAGCCGGAGGGCGGACGCTCGCCGTACGCGGTGTCTCCGGGGCAGGTGAGCTTCGCCTTGCCGCCGACCTTCATGCGCGACACGCCCTGCGTCCAGCAGGGGATGACGCCGTTGAGGGGGAACTCGACGGGGATGCCGCGCTTGGCGGACGTGTCGAAGATGGAGCCGTCCACGAGCCGGCCCTCGTAGTGGACCTTGACGGTGTCGGTGGCGCGCGGGCTCTTGCCCGTGCCCGCCTGCGTCTCGCGGTAGATGACGCCCGAGGGCAGCTTCACCGCGCCGGGCTCCCTCGCCGCGCGCACCAGGGCCGCGTTGCCGGCCTGCGCCTGACGCGACTTCGCGAAGGCCTGGATCTTCGGCGCGAACTCCTTGGGCTCGAGGGCGGCCGTGCCGGCCATGCCGTCCACCATGCCGCGCTGGAGGATCTGCACCTCCTCCGGCGTGAGCGCGAAGAGGGACAGGTCCTTCCCCACGCTGGCTCCCAGCGCGTAGATGGTCTGCTGCTCCTCGGTGAGCTCGCTGGGGTCCACGGCCGCGGGCGCCGCTGGCGCCTTCGCCGCGGGCTCGGCCTTCTTCACGGGAGCCGGAGCACCGCCTTGCGCGTGCGCGCCCGTGGCGCCGAGCACCAGGGCGAGCGTTGCCATCCACATCGTTCGCATGGTTCCACCTTTCCTCATGGGCACTGGAATATAGGGCCCGAGCGTCCGCGCCCAGCACGAACTGGGAGTCGCGAAAGGGTCGTTTTCTTGCGCGACACGCTCGTGCCTCTACCCTGCGCCCAGGTTGCTTCAACCCCGGAGCAACCTGTTGCACGCAGCGAAGGAGCTGGAGCGATGAGCGACAAGCGTAAGTCGAAGCGGGCGCCCCTCGACATCTACCTGAACAAGTACATGGGCGGCGTGCCGTACATGTCGCGGGCCGCGGACATCAGCCCGGAGGGTGTGAGCCTGGCCCGGTTGATCGAGCCCCAGCACGACGCCAAGCGCGTGGGTCTCCAGTTCCAGCTGCCGGGCTCGGAGGAGATCATCTACGCGGAGGGCGAGGTGGTGCGCGAGTGGGTGGAGCTGTCCACCGCCAAGCGCGAGCACTCGGGTGTGCGCTTCACGCTGCTCACCGAGCGGCACCGGAAGATGATCGACGCGTACGTGGACCGTCACGGCCGCGCGGGCAGCGAGAACTGACGCGCCGCGCTGTCGGGCCTCGGGGGTTGCCTTGACATCCTTCGAGGTGGGCTCGTTGAATGGGTTGCCATTCTGCCCTGGGACTACCCAAGGTATCGGGTGAGGACAGGAGGAGCTCCGTGAGCCGAGCACGATGGGCGGTATTGCTGGTGGTGCCGATGGTGGCATCGGCCCAGGGCAAGGCGGTGAAGCCCGCTCCCACCGTGGAGGTTGTCCGTCCGGTGGGAAGTGTGGGTGTGAACTGGGAGGGGCAGGTGCTCCGGGCGACGGGAGCGGGTGCTCCGGACCTGAAGGCCGCGAATCCCTCTCAGGCGAGGCTCGGGGCCGAGCGGGTGGCGCGGCAGGTCGCGTCCCGGAATCTGCTCGAGCAGGTGCGCGCGCTGCAGCTGCGGGCGGACCGGAGCGTCGGTGACGAGATGGCGCGCGACGACGTGCGCGGCCGGGTGGAGGCGGCCGTGAACGGGTTCAAGGTGGTCGCGAAGCGTTTCTATTCGGACAGTGGCGTGGAGCTGGACGTGGAGGTGCCGCTGGCGGCGATCACCTCCGCGCTGGTGGACCGCGGGCCGGAGTCCGTCATCGTCTTCAACCGCGAGGGCGCGAAGAAGTACACGGGCCTGGTAGTGGACGCGCGAGGGCTCGGGGCGAAGCCGGTGCTCGCGCCCCGGTTGTTGGATGCGGCGGGCAAGGCGCTCTATGGCGCGGGTGCGTTGGCGAGCGAGGTACGGGAATCGACGGGGGTCGCCGCGTGGTTCCGGAGCCTGGATGCGGCGAAGAAGGCCGCGCTCGTGGGCGAGAAGCCGATGGTGGTGAAGGCCACGGGGCTGAAGGGCTCGGACCTGGTGCTCGCGTCGGAGGATGTGAAGACGCTGGGCGAGGTCGACGCGCGCTTCCTCGCCGAGGGCCGGGTCGTCATCGTCACGCAGTGACCCGGACATGGATTCGCGGCGCGACTCCGCGGGGAAGAGTGGGTGACGGGGT
Source organism: Myxococcus sp. AS-1-15 (assembly GCF_020037055.1). NCBI lineage: Bacteria > Pseudomonadati > Myxococcota > Myxococcia > Myxococcales > Myxococcaceae > Myxococcus > Myxococcus sp. AS-1-15. Next base: position 55,521 of record NZ_JAIQDF010000027.1, read on the forward strand.
GCGACGCCGTCTGGTGACTGGGTGGTGTGCGTGGTTGGTGGTGGGCGCGCTGTGGGGGTGTGGGCGCAAGGAGCCCGACTCCGTGGCGAAGGCGCGCGAGCTGATGGCGGGTGCGAAGCCGACCAGCGGGGATGTGTCGCTGCGCTGCGTGCCCGAGGACGCCGAGGTGTATCTGGACGGCGTGCTCCAGGGCGTGTGCAGCGACTACGCGGGCAATCCCCGTGGGCTCAGCCTGGGCGTCGGGCTGCATCAGATTGAGGTGAAGAAGCACGGGTACTGGCCGTACACGACGTACTACGAGCCCAGTGGTGCGCGGGCGCGGCTGAACGTCACGCTGCGCGCCACGGAGTCCGCGCCTCCCGCGGAAGGGACGCCCTGAGGGGCGTGAGTCTTCGGCGGTGACTCGGGCGCTGTGGTGCACGGCGCGACGGTGATTCCCGGGGCGTGCCGGACCTTCGCTCGGGATGGCAGCGCTGTGTTCGATGTCGCGAGGATGCACGAGCAAGGTGCGCCCCCCAGACCACGAGGCGCCCCAGCGAGAGGGTCCTCCGGATGGCAGCGCCGTGTTCGATGTCGCGAGGATGCACGAGCAAGGTGCGCCCCCCACACCACGAGGCGCCCGAGGGAGAGGGGCCTCCTCCCGTATTCTCGTCCCTTCCTTCCGCATGGCAGCGCTGTGTTCGATGTCGCGAGGATGCACGAGCAAGGTGCGCCCCCCACACCACGATGCGCCCGAGCGAAAAGGTCCGTCTCCAGTGTTCTCGCCTCTTCCTTCGTGCGTCGGGACGGCCCGCGCGGGACGTAAGGAGGCACTTCGGCCAGCCGGTTGCTCGCTCCCGATGCAGGTCCCGGACCGCTCTCGGGAGGGCGGCCCTGTGTTCGATGTCGCCAGGAAGTACGAACAAGGTGCGTCCCCCAGGTCAGGAGGCGCCTGAGCGAGGAGCCCCACTTGGTTTCTCGTCCCTTCCTCCTTTCCTCGGGACGGCCGCGCGGGGCAGGGAGGCACTTCGACCAGCCAGGCGCTCGCTCGCCGAGGTATTCAGGGCTGCGAGGGCGCGGCCCGAGGTGGGTCCTTCGTCCAGGAGGGGCTTGCAAGCTAGGCTGCGCGCTTTCGGGTCGTGACATGGCGGCTTGTAAGGAGCCAGAGTCCGCGAGTGCTTCGCGGAGGAGCGTGGGTCATCGGACGGCGCAACAAGAAGAGCAGCCCTGGGTCCATCAGCCGTGCGCCGGTGCCGCCCGTGCTTCACTCGGTGAAGACGGAGGAGCCTGTCGCGCCTGGGGCCGTCGAGCCCGTGCCTGATGTCGAGCTGACGGAGACTGAGGCGCGCCGCATCGACCTGTGGTGGTCGGCGGTGATGGTGGGCTCGTTGGGGCTGGTGTTCGCGCTGCTCGCGGTGTTCGGCGGCGTGGCGGTGCCCGTGCTGCTGGCGCTGTCCGGCGCCTACATCTTCAACCCGATGGTGACGTCCCTGGAGCGCCGCGGACTCGATCGGACTCTGGGGACGACGCTGGTCTTCGTCGCCGGGACGTTGCTGCTCGTGGGCGCGGTGCTCTACCTCATCCCCGTGTTCCGCGACGAGGCGCTGAAGCTCCCGGACTTCTTCTCACGAGCGAGCACCCAGGTGGTGCCGCGCGTGGAGGCGCTGGTCGGCGCCTCGTTGCCGGACCTCATCCGTCAGCGCACGACGGAGCTGGGGCAGCAGGCCTCCGAACTGGTGCAGAGCGCGGGGCCCGCGGCGGCGCGAATCGTGGCGGCCTTCGCGGGCAACACGGCGCGCTTCGTGGTCACGCTGCTGGGGCTCGCCGTGGTGCCGGTGCTGGCGTTCTTCTTCCTCCAGGACTACCCCCGGTTGATGGGGCGGGTGAAGGACCTGCTCCCGCGCCGCTCGGTGGCGCTGGTGGCGCGCCGCTTCGCCGAGGTCGACGAGGTGCTCTCGGCCTTCGTGCGCGGGCAGCTGACGGTGGGGGCGCTGCTGTCGGTCATCTACGCGGCGGGCCTGTCCATCGGCCGCATCGACATGGCCATCGTCATCGGCGTCATCGCCGGCTTCGGGAACATGGTGCCGTACCTGGGCACGGGCGTGGGCATCCTGCTGTCCCTGGTGGGGCTGATGCTGTCGTGGCAGGGACCCTGGCAGATTGGCGTGGTGGCGGGCACGTTCATCATCGGCCAGATGCTGGAGGGGTTCGTCATCACCCCGCGCATCGTGGGCGAGAAGGTGGGCCTGGCGCCCGTGGCGGTCATCATCGCCATCCTGGCCTTCGGCGAGCTGTTCGGCTTCGTCGGCATCCTCCTGGCGGTGCCGGTGGCGGCCATCCTCAAGGTGGTGCTGCGCGTGGTGGTGCAGCGCTACCAGCGCACACGCCTGTACACCGGCGAGTCGCAGTCCGCCTGATGGGGGAGGGCGGCTCCCTGCGAGCCGCCGGGCCACCCTCGGGTGGGAACCCCGCGCCAGGAGCGGGCCTCCGCGTTATGCCCGGGCTGGCTTCGAGCGGCGGAGGGCCGCCTTGAACAGGAGCGCGCGTTGACGAAGCTGGAGAAGCTGCACCAGGAGATCACCTCGTGTCGGGCCTGCCCCCGGCTGGTCGAGTGGCGCGAGGAGGTCGCCCGGGTGAAGCGCCGTGCGTACCGCGAGTGGACCTACTGGGGCCGTCCCGTCCCGGGGTTCGGTGATCCACGGGCCCGGCTGGTCATCGTCGGTCTGGCGCCGGCCGCGCACGGAGCCAACCGGACGGGGCGGATGTTCACGGGAGACCGCTCGGGCGACTTCCTGTTCGCGGGGCTGCACCGGGCGGGGTTCGCGAACCAGGGGACCAGCGAGCACCGGGGCGACGGCCTGGCCCTGAAGGACGCCTTCATCGTGGCGGCCGCCCGCTGCGCTCCCCCCGACAACAAGCCGCTCCCGGAGGAGGTGGCCCGCTGCGCCCCGTTCCTGGACCGCGAGATGGCGCTCCTACCCGCGCGGGTCCTGCTCGCCCTGGGCGCCATCGGCTGGAACGCGGCGCTGGCCTCGCTGGAGCGGACGGGGGTGACGTTCGGCTCACCCCGGCCGGCCTTCGGGCATGGGGCCGAGCTGCCGCTGCCGGGCGGGCGGACGCTGGTGGGCTGCTACCACGTGAGCCAGCAGAACACGCAGACGGGGCGGCTGACGCCCGCCATGTTCGACGCGGTGATGGCGAGGGTCCACGCGCTGATCCGCTAAAAGAAGGAAGATCGAAGGCTCATCTGCGTGTTTGCTTGACAGTCGCGGGAGCCCGCTGGTATTCCCCGCGCCACCTCAGCACCAACGGGTCGTTAGCTCAGCGGTAGAGCACTACCTTGACACGGTAGGGGTCAGTGGTTCGATCCCACTACGACCCAACTCAGTTGAAGTGAATCTCCAGCGGGCGGCACGGCTTCTCAAGAGCCCTGCCGCCCGCGGTTTTTTCGGAGGTATCGCATGTCCGACATGATCACCGTGACGCTCCCCGACGGCACCCAGAAGCAGACGGCCCGGGGGACGACCATCGCGGACTTCGTGCGGGAGGGCATCGGCGCGGGCCTGGCGAAGGCCGCCCTGTTCGCCCGGGTGAACGGCCAGGACATGGACCTGAGCCGCAAGCTGGACGAGGACGTGAAGCTGCAGATCTTCACGCCCAAGAGCCCCGAGTCGCTGGAGCTCATCCGTCACGACGCGGCCCACGTGGTGGCCAGCGCCGTGCAGCGCATCTTCCCCGGCACGCAGGTGACCATCGGTCCGGCGACGGAGGAGGGCTTCTATTACGACTTCTTCCGCGAGAAGCCCTTCACGCCCGAGGACCTGGAGAAGATCGAGGCCGAGGCCAACGCCGAGCTGAAGAAGGACCTGGCGTTCGTCCGCACCGAGATCTCCATGGAGGAGGCCATCCGCCTCTTCGAGGAGAAGGGTGAGAAGTTCAAGGTGGAGATCGTCAAGGACATCGCCGAGCGCGGCGCCAAGACGCTCACCCTCTACACCCACGGCGACTGGGTGGACTTCTGCCTGGGGCCCCACGCCCCGAGCACGGGGAAGATCGGCGTCATCAAGATCCTCTCCTCGAGCGGCGCCTACTGGCGCGGCGACCACCGCAACCCGATGCTCCAGCGCGTCTATGGCACGGCCTTCTTCGACAAGAAGGCGCTGCAGGAGTACCTGACGCGCATCGAGGAGTCGAAGAAGCGCGACCACCGCAAGCTGGGCAAGGAGCTGGACCTCTTCCACTTCCACCCGTACGCGCCGGGCGCGGCCTTCTGGACGGCCAAGGGCACGACCTTCTACCAGACGCTCTCCGACTGGATGCGCCGCCTGACGAAGGACGACGGCTACGTGGAGATCAAGACCCCCTTGATGTTCAACAAGGGGCTCTGGGAGACCAGCGGCCACTGGGGCAAGTACAAGGAGAACATGTTCCTCGTGCTCGACAGCGAGTCGGGGGAGCATGACTTCTCGCTCAAGCCGATGAACTGCCCGTCGCACCACCTGTTCTACGGCTTCAAGAAGCACAGCTACCGCGACCTGCCCCTGCGCCTGCACACCCAGGACGTGCTGCACCGCAACGAGGCGGCGGGCTCGCTGGGCGGCCTCACCCGCGTGCGCCAGTTCGCACAGGACGACGCGCACATCTACTGCACCGAGGCGCAGATCACCGACGAGGTGAAGCGCTTCGTGAAGCTGCTGGACCACGTCTACAAGGCGGTGGGCCTGACGTACGCGGTGAAGCTGTCCACCCGTCCCGAGCAGCGCCTGGGGGACGACTCCCTGTGGGATCGCGCCGAGGCGGGCCTCAAGACGGCGCTCGAGTCGCTGGGCCTCGCGTACGAGCTGGCCCCGGGCGACGGCGCCTTCTACGGCCCGAAGATCGACTTCGCGGTGTCCGACAGCATCGGCCGCCGGTGGCAGCTGGGCACCATGCAGCTGGACTACCTGGCCCCAGAGCGCTTCGACCTGTCCTACGTGGGCGAGGACAACGCGCTGCACCGCCCGGTGGTGCTCCACCGTGCCATCTTCGGCTCCTTCGAGCGCTTCACGGCCATCCTCATCGAGCACTTCGCGGGGGCCTTCCCGGCGTGGCTCGCGCCCATCCAGGCGGTCATCGTCGTGGTGGCGGACCGTCAGGCGGACTACGCCCGCAAGGTGCGCGACACCCTGCGGGCCAAGGGCTTCCGGGTGGACTTCGATGATCGCGGCATGTCGCTCAACGCGAAGATCCGCGAGGCCCAGCTCCAGAAGATCCCGTTCACGCTCGTGGTGGGCGACAACGAGGTCTCTTCCGAGAGCGTGTCGCCCCGTCGCTACGGCGGCGAGGACCTCAAGAGCATGAAGCTCACCGACTTCGAGGCCCTGCTGGCCAAGGAGTCCGCGCTGCCGTGAGCAGTTGGCCCGCGTCTTGCGGACGGGTCTTGACTCCCAGTTGCACCCAAGTAAGGTGCGGCGCTTTCCGATGGGGGCGTACACCGCTCGGGTGGTGAGCGAGCGGGTGGATGGGCGAGGGTGGAGGACTGGGAGGGTGGCCAGGGCGGACGGAAGGTGTGGGCGTGGGCAGGCAACCTGGAGAGGCGGCGACCGTGTAGGCGCGCGGTGCCACTTCTGAGTGCGGTAGCCGTTCCAGTCGAGACGAAAGAGTGATACAGGCTGCCGCCTCCCGCCGTGGCCTGGAAGTGACAACGCCTGAGGCCGCGAAGCTGACGGCACGCTGTAAGGAAGGAATCAGGACGATGCCGAAGTTGAAGACCCGCAGTGGCGCGAAGAAGCGCTTCCAGGTGAAGAAGAGCGGCCAGGTCAAGCACGGCAAGGCCTACGGCAAGCACCTCTTCACGCACGCCAAGACGCCGAAGCAGAAGCGCGGCAACCGCGGCACCAGCCATCTTCGCGATATGGACGCGAAGAAGGTCATCAAGGAGATGTTCCCCTACGGGGCCTGAGCCTCGGCTCGGCAACCCTGACGTCCCTGGTGGAGCGGCGTGAAGCCTGCGCCCCGGGACCGACAACCTACGCAGTACGGAGTGAGTGAGACATGCGCGTCAAGAAGGGTGTAAAGGCTCGTCGCCGTCGCAATAGTATCCTGAAGCTGGCCAAGGGCTTCCGCGGCCGTCGCAAGAACTGCTACCGCCGGGCGAACCAGGCGGTCGAGCGCGCGCTGGACTACGCCAGCCGTGACCGCATGCAGCGCAAGCGCGACTTCCGTCGCCTGTGGATCGTCCGCATCAACGCGGCGGCCCGCACCGTGGGCCTCTCGTACTCCAAGCTCATCGCGGGCCTGGCCAAGGCGAAGATCAGCCTGGACCGCAAGGTCCTGTCGGACATGGCCATCGCGGATCCCGCGGGCTTCGCGGCCGTCGCCAACATCGCGAAGGCGGCCTGAGACACGCCGGCCCTCACGGGCGGGTGACAGAGCGGGTGGGGTGGCCTTCACGAGCCGCCCGCCTGCGAGAGTGAACGGGTCGCCTCGTCAGGCGGCCCTTTTTTTTGTCCCGGAAGAAGCCCTCGGGCCCGGGGAAGCGAGAACGGAGGCACACGGCCATGCGAGACAGGTTGCAGGCGTTGGCGGAGGCCGCGCGGCAGGAGATTGCGGGCGCGTCGGACAGGCCCGCGGTGGAGGCGCTCAAGGTCCGCTACCTGGGCAAGAAGGGCGAGCTGTCCGCGGTGCTGGGCGGCATGGGCAAGCTGGCCCCGGACGAGCGGCGGGCGCTGGGCGAGGTGGCCAACACCGTCAAGGCGGAGCTGGAGGCGCTCCTATCCGCCGCCCTCCAGCGGGTCGAGGACGCCGAGCTGGAGGCGCAGCTGCAGGGCCCCGGGCTGGACGTGACGCTGCCGGGCCGCGCGGTGAAGCCGGGCAGCCGGCACCCTGTGTCGAGAACGATGGAGGACATCGTCCGGACGTTCTCCCGGCTCGGCTTCGACGTGGCGAGTGGTCCGGAGATCGAGCTGGACTACTTCAACTTCGAGGCGCTGAACCTGCCGAAGGACCACCCCGCGCGGGACATGCAGGACACGTTCTACGTGGACGAGCCCTCGCTGGGACACGCGAAGAAGGCGGACAGCTCGGTGCTGCTGCGCACGCACACGTCGCCGGTGCAGGTGCGCTACATGCTGCAGCGCAAGCCGCCCATCCGCGCGGTGATGCCGGGGCGGGTGTACCGGCGCGACTCGGACATCACGCACACGCCGATGTTCCACCAGGTGGAGGGGCTGCTGGTGGACAAGGACGTGACGTTCGCGGAGCTGAAGGGCTCGCTGGATGCGTTCGTGAAGGCGTTCTTCGGTTCGGAGACGAAGACGCGCTTCCGTCCGTCGTTCTTCCCGTTCACCGAGCCGTCGGCGGAGGTGGACATCTCCTGCACCTCGTGCGGCGGCAAGGGCTGCCGGGTGTGCAAGCAGACCGGGTGGCTGGAGGTGCTGGGCAGCGGGATGGTGCACCCGAACGTCTTCACGTCCGCGGGGTATGACCCGGGCGAGGTGACGGGGTACGCGTTCGGCATGGGCGTGGAGCGAATCGCCATGCTGCGCTACCGCATCGACGACCTGCGGATGATGTTCGAGAACGACGCTCGGTTCCTCGAGCAGTTCTGAGTCCTGGCGGGCGCGGGCCCGCATGCCGCTCCCTGGAGGAGTGGCGCGGCCCGCGCTCCTGTCTTCGTCCCGAGAGAGCAAGAGGGTGGACCTGTGAAGATTTCGGTGAAGTGGCTCGGCGATTACGTGGCGCTGCCGCCGTCGGTGGACGAGCTGGCGCGCAAGTTGACCGCGGCGGGCCTGGAGATTGAGGGCCAGGAGAGTCCGGCCGAGGGCCTGCGCGGCGTGGTGGTGGCGCAGATCAAGGAGTCGGTGCAGCACCCCAACGCGGACAAGCTCTCCGTCACGAAGATCGACGCGGGCGGGGACGCGCTCATCCAGGTGGTGTGCGGCGCGAAGAACTACAAGGTCGGCGACAAGGTGCCGCTGGCCACCGTGGGGACGAAGCTGCCCAACGGGATGGAGATCAAGCAGGCGGCGCTGCGCGGCGTCGACAGCTCCGGCATGCTCTGCTCGTCCAAGGAGCTGGGGCTGAGCGAGGAGTCGAGCGGTCTGCTCATCCTCTCGCCGGACCTGAAGCCGGGCACGCCCATCGCCCAGGCGCTGGGGCTGGATGATGTGGTGCTGGAGGTGAACGTCACGCCGAACCGGCCGGATGCGCTGAGCCACCTGGGCGTGGCGCGCGAGGTGGGCGTGGTGACGGGCGCGGCGCTGAAGCTGCCCCAGCCGAAGCCGGTGGAGTCGGGCGGTCCCATCTCCGAGAAGGTGAAGGTCCGGGTGGAGAGCCCGGAGCGCTGCCCGCGCTACGCGGCCCGGGTGGTGGAGAACGTCACCATCAAGCCGTCGCCGCAGTGGATGCAGGACCGGCTGAAGGCCTGCGGTGTGCGGGCCATCAACAACGTGGTGGACGTCACCAACTACGTGAACCTGGAGTACGGCCAGCCGCTGCACGCGTTCGACCTGGACAAGCTGTCGGGGCAGGAGCTCGTCGTCCGCACCGCGGCGAAGGGCGAGAAGCTGACCACGCTGGACGGCAAGGCGCGCACGCTGGACGTGGATGACCTGGTCATCTGTGACAAGGAGCGGCCGCAGGCGCTCGCGGGGGTCATGGGCGGCGGGGATAGCGAGGTCACCGAGAAGACGACGCGGTTGGTGCTCGAGTCGGCGAACTTCGTGGGCGCCGGGGTGCGCCGGACGGCGAAGCGGTATGCGCTGCACACGGAGGCGTCGCACCGGTTCGAGCGGGGCGCGGATCTGGACGCGGTGGTGCCGGCGATCGATCGTGCCGCGCAGCTCATCGCGGAGCTGTCGGGTGGCACGGTGGCGTCGGGTCGGGTGGACGTGTACCCGGCGGAGAAGCCGCCGCGGCAGGTGACGCTGCGCTTCGCGCGGGTGGAGAAGGTGCTGGGCGTGGCGGTGCCCGAGGTCGAGGTGCGCCGCATCCTGGCGGCACTGGGCTTCAAGGCCCGGTCCGAGGGCGCGGGGCAGGCGACATACGAGGTGCCTCGGGCGCGCGTGGACGTGGAGCGTGAGGAGGACCTGCTGGAGGAGGTCGCCCGCGTGTTCGGCTACGACAACATCCCGGCGAAGCTGCCGCGGGGGCTGGCGTCGCTGGCGCCGGAGCCGGCGACCGCGGAGGCCGAGCGGCGGCTGCGGCACGCGCTGGCGGGGGCGGGGCTGGACGAGGTGGTGAACTACTCGTTCGTGGCGCCCAAGAGCCTGGAGGTGCTGGGCCTGAAGGATCAGCCGGTGGCGCTGCTCAACCCGCTGAGCGTCGAGCAGTCGGTGATGCGGACGAGCCTGCTGCCGGGGCTCCTGGAGAACCTGTCGCGCAGCGTGCGGCACCAGGTGGAGTCGGTGTCGCTGTACGAGACGGGCCGGGCGTACTTCCGGGATGCGCAGGGCGGGCAGGGGACGCGGCCGGCGGCGCGCGAGGTGAACCGGGTGGCGGGCCTGGTGTGGGGTCTGCGGGGTGGGGGGCGGAGCTGGACGCAGAAGGATGCGCGGGCGGACTTCTACGACGCGAAGGGGGCGGTGGAGGCGCTGCTGGCGGCGCTGCGGGTGGAGGGCGTCACCTGGTCGCTGGGCGGGCCGTCGGCGTACCACCCGCGAGCCAGCGCGGAGGTGAAGCTGGCGGACGGCACGGTGCTGGGCCACGTGGGGGAGCTGCACCCGAAGGTGGTGAAGGCGCTGGGGCTGCCTGAGGGCGTGTTCGTGTTCGAGCTGGACACGGAGCCTTTGTACGCGGCGTCCCGGCTGGTTCCCGAGTACCGGCCGCTGCCGAAGTTCCCGGCGGTGCTGCGGGACCTGGCGGTGTTGGTGCCGGTGGAGCTGGAGACGGGGGCGGTGCGGAAGGTGATTCTGGAGGTGGGCGGGGCGCTGGTGGAGGACGCGTTGGTGTTCGACGTGTACACGGGCAAGCAGATTCCCGAGGGGAAGAAGAACCTGGCGTTCGCGCTGCGGTACCGGGCTTCGGACCGGACGTTGACGGACGTGGAGGTCAACGAGGCGCACAAGCGGATCGTCTCGGAGGTGGACCAGCGGCTGGGTGCTTCGCTGCGTGCCTGAATTCCTGAATGAAGTCAGAGGGTTGACTTGGCTTCGGGAAGGCTGCAACAGTGGCCGGGCGTTCACCGCGCTCAGGGTGAGGGCATCCCGAGGATTCGCATGACGAAGGCGGACATCATCGAGGGCGTCTACGAGAAGGTCGGCTTCTCGAAGAAGGAGTCGGCCGAGATCGTGGAGCTCGTGTTCGACACGCTCAAGGAGACGCTGGAGCGTGGGGACAAGATCAAGATCTCCGGGTTTGGCAACTTCCAGGTGCGCCAGAAGAAGGCGCGCGTGGGCCGCAACCCGCAGACGGGCAAGGAGATCGAGATCTCGGCGCGTCGGGTGCTGACCTTCCGGCCGAGCCAGGTGTTGAAGAGCGCGCTGAACGGCGAGGCCCCGCCCGAGGATCACGCGGAGATCGACGCGCGGGAGGAGGCGGCGGCGGACGCGGCGGAGGCCCGTGGCGAGGACTTCGACGAGGAGGGAATGGAGGACTCGGAAGGGTAGGTTTTTCCACGGCGCCCTGCTGCTCTTGCTTGACCTGGGCGTTGTGTAGGGGCATAAGGGCGCACCGTTTCACGACGGCGGCCGCAAAGAAGTTCTCGGGGCGTAGCGCAGCCTGGTAGCGCACTTGCTTGGGGTGCAAGTGGTCGCAGGTTCAAATCCTGTCGCCCCGACCAATAGAAGGCCCTGGAGTCCTTGGCGAAAGCTGGGGACTCCAGGGCCTTCGACTTTTGGGTTCCACGCCTCCTGCGGCAAGCGGAGCGGCCTGAGTCTTAGCAGCAAGCAGGGCCTCGGTGGGGCACGGAACCGCTGGCCCAAACGCGAGCAGGTTGAGTCCCTTGCGCATGTCCTTCGCGTCGAGGTGGCCGTAGATCACCGAGGTGATGGCCGGGTCCGAGTGGCGAAGGATGCGTTGCACGGTGGCCAGCGGGACGCCCGCTTTGAGCAGCAGGGTGGCGGTCGTGTGCCGCAGGTCATGGAAGCGCAGCAGGCGAGGGAGCGCCCGGGGCCAGAGCTTCATGCTGGAGCGGGGGCAGGGCTCCGGCACGGCGTGACTCTTCTTCACCGCGTAACTAGGTGCGAGGGGGGGCCCCTTGCTCCAGCCAGGCGTGGTCATCGGGGGCGGGAATCCCCGTCCAGCGCAGGACCCGTCCCTCAAGGCTCGCCTCGACGATGGGCACCTCCTGGGCTTGCTGGAGGATGTCTGGGCCGTAGCGGTCCGTTAGGAAGACGAACTCCTGGTTGGTACTGCCATGCCAGCCCTGCCCATTGTTGGCGAGGCGCTGGACGAAGGGCCCAGCGATGAGCAGGTCGGTGGCAGCGAAGAGCTCTTGTACCTCCGGGAGCGGGGAGCGGCGCAGGAAGGCCTGGCTGTAGCCACTGTAGGTTACGACGGACAGGCCGTGTGCGCGGGCCTGTCGCGCGAGCCGTGAACAGGCGGCGGCCTGCTCAAAGGGCTCTCCCCCCAGGATGCTGAGTCCCTCGATGTCCTCGGCGGCGAGACTGTCGGCGAGCTCCTCGGGGACCACGAGGTGCCGGCGCTCGTGGGCATGGGTCTCCGGGTTGAAGCATCCCGGGCAGCGCAGGGTGCACCCCTGCACCCAGACGGCCGCGCGCCAGCCCGGACCATTGACGCGTGAGCGGCGCACCAGCCGCGTGACGTTCAGCAGCATGTCTCACTCCAGGTCGAATGCGAGGGTCGGACCATCGCTGGAGGCGGTGACGGTCCGTCCCTTGCGCAACTGGTGGTGTCGGTCGAAGAGAAAGCGAGCCAGTGGATTCACCAGCTCCCGCTCGAGGGCGTTGAGGAGCCCTCGCCCTCCATGGTCGGTGCGGGCGGTGCGCACGAGCCAGTCCTCCACACCGGCTTCCAACCGAAGCTCCACCCCCCAACGCTCGCGGAGGTGCTCCCGCAGGGGCTCCAACTTCCGTTGGAGGATGCCACGGCGGATGGCCTCGTCCGCGATGGGGTGGAATACGACGATGTTGTCGCCCAGCCGGTTGAGCAGCTCCGGGCGCTTCAGGCCCCGGACGAAGTGCTCCTCGACGGCCTGGCGGAAGTGGGCCTCTCTCGTCTGGGAGGCTGCCTCGGGCCCCGGGGCATCGGCCGCTCCGAGGTTGCTCGTGAAGATGATGACCGTCTCGCTGAACCAGGCCGTCTCACCGCGCCCGTCGGTAAGCCGGCCGTCCTCCAGCACCTGGAGGAACTTGTCGAGCACCCTCCCATGGGCCTTCTCGACTTCATCGAAGAGCAGCACGGAGAAGGGCCGCCGGGTGACGGCGTTGGTGAGCTGCCCCCCCTCCTCGAAGCCCACATACCCCGGCGGCGCTCCGACGAGCCGCTGGTCGCTGTGCTCGTGGTTGTACTCGCTCATGTCGAAGCGGATGCAGGCACTCTCATCGCCAAAGAGGAAGGCGGCACAGGCCTTGGCCAGCTCGGTCTTGCCGACGCCGGTGGGGCCCACGAAGAAGAGCGTGCCCTTGGGCTTGCTGCGACGGGCCGAGTGCTGCAGGCCCGCGAGTCCGAGCCACGCCCGGATGAGGAGGGTGGCCATGTGGCGCACGGCGCCGTCCTGTCCCACCACCCGCTTCCTCAGCTCCGCCTCCACCTCCCTGAGCTTGTCCGCGGACAGCTCCTCCCAGGGAGAGCGCTGGTCACCAATCCGGTAGAGGTTGAAGAGCCGGTCCGGGGGAAGCTCGTCGGGCGTGGTGCGGGACAGCGAGAGGACCTGGCGGAGGTCCGCCGTGGTGAGCTGCTCGGTGAGGTCTGCCAGGGGGTCGGCCACTGCCTCGCGGCTCGTGACAGCTGGCGCCCCAGGCGCGGGCCGAGGCCGCGCGCAGCGGAGCTCATCGGCGTGGCGCAGGAAGAAGGCGCGCCGCTCCGACCGGGTGGGCGAGGGGATGTCGAGCAGGCGGACGCGGGGCTCTCCCTGGTAGAGGCTCGGCGGAAGGGCTCCCAGGCTGGCGGCAATCAACACCAGCAGGCCGGTGCCACGCTTCAGCCTGTCGCTGTCGAGCGGCTGAATGGCCTCGCCCACGAGCGCCTTGCCGAGGGTGAGCATCCACTCGCGTTCGTCGGCGGCCGGATGCGCCGGCTGTGTCACGAGCAGATGGGACCAGTCCACCACAAGTAGCGGGCACTCCGAGCCGTCCGCCAGGATCTGGCGGAAGGTGGGGATGAGCTCCCGCAGTGGCACCCGTTCCCCCTGCGTCCCGCTGCCGCGCCCCGGGGCCTCCGGCTCCTCTCCGACATCGTAGGGGGTGCCCGCGCCGGGTCCGCTGCCCAACCGCCGCTGCCGAATATCCTCCCAACGACGTGCTTGCGCCGGGGTGCTGAACCGGAGGCCGTCCGCCTGATCCCAGACGGCGGTGAGAGTGAACCGGCTGGAGGGGGCCCTGCCCAGGCGGCGCGACACGAGCTCGGACAGCGTCAGGTAGTCCCGGCTCTCCGGGTAGAAGAACACGTCACGCGTGTTTCCGTAGAGCACGAGGCCGGAGCGGATCCGGGCTTCGCGCTGGAGGGCCAGCTGCCAGTCGGGAAGCTGTGGGGCCGTGGTCGTCATGCGTGCCTCCTACTGGCCGCCTCGGGAGCGGTTGCCCCCGGGAAGCTCCAGCGCACCTTGTGAGAGCCGGTCCGGGTTCTTCCACACGACCTGCGGGGGACCCAGCGTCACCCCGAAGCGGTCGTGCATGGCCGTCTCCACCTTCTCCATTTCTTGGGCACAGGTGCGCCCCTCGTAGCCATCCAGGTCGAAGCTCATCTGGCCGTCGACCTTCACCTCGAAGCGGGCCCGGCGGCCCGACGGCAGTCGGCCCTCGAGGATGACGATGTCCGCCGAGAGCGTCGGCCCGACGATGACGAAGCCCATTTCCTTCAGGGTCGTCAGGAGTCCTCGCACGACCTCTTTTCGGACCTTCTCTTCGAGGCTGGCGGCCCGTGCCGAGTCCAGCGCCTGCTCCGCTTGTTCGAGGCACTGTCGCGCCTCTGCCTCGGCTCCGCGGCCTGCGTGGGTGCGCGCGTCCTGCACCCTGCGGCGGGCCTCCTCCAGTTCGGGGCCGGTCTGGTGTTTCTGGGCGGCCGTGACAGCTTCAATGCGGCCCGCCAGGGCTTCGAGCCGTGCCTGGGCCTGGACCTGGGCCTCCGACCATGCCCGGGAGCGCGCCTGAGCCGCTGCCAGGGCGGAGGTGAGCCGCTGCTGGAGCCCTTGAATCCGCTCCAGCGCGGCATCAGGCGCCTCCTGCACACGGGCCCCTGCCTCGTTGAGGGCGCTGACGAGCTCACGCAGCTCGGCGGCAGCGTACTGCTGCACAGCAGCATCGCGAACCCCGGCAATCGTCTCGTTGCACACCGCCAGGAGTGCCCGGCTCTCGCCTCGCACCTGCTCCAGGCGAAGGGCCTCCCGGCGCGCACGTTCGAGCTGCAGCTCCCGCTCCCCCTTCATGCTCATCGCTTCTTTCCCTTCTTGCCCTGCTTGTTGGGTTTACTCGCCGACGCAGCAGGGGCCACGGGTGGCTCAACGAGTGCTTCCAGGGACGTCCTTGCCAGCCCCAGTCCTTGCCAGGCCTCGATGACCTGTTCCCAGAGGGGCGCCGTTCGCTGGCGTGCGTCACGGAGGGCGCCCATGTGCCGGGCCAGCGCGGTGCTCGCGGTGCGCTGAAGGTCGGGCCCGAGAGTTCCGGCAACGCCCCGGAGCGACTCCAGCCACCACACCAACCCCTCGACGAGGACGGGTGGCGGGAGTGTCCCCACGAGTGCCTGGGCCCAAGCGCGCAGCACCGAGCCGGCTCCGGGCCAGCCCTGGAGCCGCCGCGAGAGCTCCGAGAGGAGCGGGCCGTGCACCTCCGTGGAGTAGCCCTGCGGAGGGATGCCCAGGAGCGCCTGCAGGTGCCGGTTCCACGTCTCGTCATTCAAAGCGCCCTGCTTCCACACGCTCCGGCTGGCGCTTCGCAGGAGGATGAGGCGCTCGGCCTGGGGCAGGAGGTCATCTGAAACCGGGAGCGCCAGAATGCTCGCGACCGCCACGGGAGCCGCTAGCAATCCCTGGCTCATGCGCAGTTGTTCGGACAGCTGCTCCTCGGTGCGCGCGGGAGTGGCCGCGATGAGGGCCTTCCACTGCCCGGCATGGTGGGTGTTCAGTGCGGGGCCGAGCAGTGCGCCCAAGGGCTCGTGCCGTCTCCTCCACTCCCCGAAGTCCTCGAGCTGGAGTGGGGCTGGCCAGAGTGCCACCACCGCCCAGGCCCACCGCTGCGCCCGATCGGCGGGGGCGACGGTTGCGACGAGTCGTGCGAGCCCAGCGACGCTCTGCTCGTCTGGTGGGGGTGGAATGACCTCCAGGCACCGCTCCAGAGCCGCGATGAAGCCAGGACAGCGCACCGGTGCTCCCTGCCAGCGCCCGTCCATGAGCGTGCGCAGCCTCCCCAGCAGGCTCAAGGCCTCCACCGACTGGATGGCTGGCTCGGGGTGGACCCATTGAGCAACGAGTGGTTCGAGGACCGCTTCTGGCGCGGTCTCCGGGGGGGCCAGTCGGATGAGCGCCCGCAGCACGTCGTCTGGAACCACCTGAGGCCCCGCGGCGAGGATGGCCTGATGGAAGGCCTGCCATGCAGTGGCACCCGCACTGCGCCATGGGGCTGGTGTGGCATCCGGTAACAGCGGACCCGTGAGGTCCGCCACCTGCTGGATGGCTGCGACCCGGTCCGCGCCCAGGCATCGGGTCGCCAGCCAGGCCTCGATGCCGGACCAGCCTTCCGGAGTGGGGTGCAGCACCAGTCGGGCGAGGTCCAGCCGCAGCTGGGGCTCTGCCATCAGTCGTGGCACCGCAGCCTCGGTCGGCGGAGCCTGCCGGACATCCAGAGGAGGGTGTGTCCCCAGTCGAGGGGAGGGCAGTGCGTCCAGGAGTGCTCGGCGCAGCTCCGCGCCCACCGTCGCGGCACGGTTGTGGATCCCCCCGACGACCTCAAAGGAGTACGTCCCCAAGTCCTCCACCTCGGCCCTGACCTCATCGAGGAGCAGCGCCTCGCGTCCGTCCACCACGAGGGCTCCGGGAGCCTCGTCCGGGTGCATGGCTTCGATAACGAAGCCCGGTGCTCGCTGAGGCGCGGCGGACCACGCCTTGACGCCGGTGGCGGCGGCACCGAGTACGTAGATGGCCACTCCCCGGCTGGCCGCGGCGGTGAGGGCGTCAGCGATTCCTGGGGCGGCGGCCCACGCGGCGTGAAGCAGCACCTCCCGTCGGGCGGTGGCCACGAGGCGCTTCGCTTCCTGCTCGGCCTTGGAGATGGGCACAAGCCGCTCAGCCGAGGCGCTCCACCTCTTCAAGGGCTGGCCGCGACGCAGGAAGGGAGGGTGGGGTGCCCACTCATGCGTCACCGCCCGAGCGGGCGTGACCCACTCCTCCAGGGAGTACGCCATGAGCCACTCCCTCTGCTGCGGGGTGAGCGAGGGCGTGTGGAGGCGAAACCCACCCTCCGGCGTGGGGACGAGCGTGAGCGGGTGGGTCACCCAGCTGAAACCGGAGCGAATCTTCCCAGCCTCGCCGCGAGAGAGCACCCGCACTGTCCGGATGAGGGCGTCCGCGCCTCCCACCGGAGGCCCGAGTCGCTGGACGATGGTTCGGAGCCGCTCCAGGCCTACCTCCTCCCGGGGCTCGGGAAGCTCGGAAGGGTCGATGGCCGGGCAGCCTGGGTCTGATCTGCCGTGTGTGTTGACCGGGAGGGACTCGTCCGTGATGGCGTCGAAGCAAAGGCCATAGCCCTGCGTGGAGGGCGCTCCGTCCACCTGGCCCTTGCGGAAGAGCTCCAGGCCCCGCTCGGTGAAGAGGACCTCCCCGAGACCCGTGGCCTCGTTCGCGCCGGGGCGCGGGTGGAGGGCCTCCTGCGACAGGAGGGCCCGCAGGACAGCGGCGAGGAAGCGTGGCTCGCCGAGGCCCAGCTCCTCGGCCATCTCCTCCAACGAGGGCGGGGCGTCGCCGAATGCTTCCAGCACCCGGAGCACGGCCCACTCCAGGGCGGTGAGGCGGCGCGGCTCGACCACCTCCAACTGGCAAGGGACATGCTCGACCGGCCAGTCGAGCGGAATCTCCCACCAGGGCGATGGTTCAGGTGAGGAGCTGCCACGCATGGCGCCTCCCTCCCGCACGGACGGCGATGTCGAAGATGCTCTGGTAGACAGCCTTGCGCTCCGGGGGCCCGCTCTCCTGTGGCTCCAACGAAGGCAGCTCGATGAGCGCACGCTTGAAGGTCTCCGCGGCGCCGATGATGACCAGGAGCTCCTGGGCCCGGGAGAACCCCACGTTGATGCGCTGGAACTGGCGAACGAACTCGCCCATGTTTCCGCGCACGGAGCGCACGAGGCTCGCGATGATGATGGGGCGCTCCATTCCCTGGAAACGGTCCACCGTGTTGGTCCGCACTTCCATCGCGTCGAGGTTGTCACGCTCGCGGTCGATGGCCTCCCGGAGCGCCTTGAGCTGGGCTCCGTAGAAGGTAATCACCCCGACTTGCCGACGGGCGTCCACGTGAATGGTTTCTCCCGTTTGAACCTGCTGCTGGGGTTTCTGTGAGCGGCCCCCCACGCGAATCCGCTTCTCGGCGAAGAGGTCGTCGAGCGTGGCATCGGGTGCGCCGCCCAGTCGCTGCCGGACAAAGTCCCGCATCATCATCCCGGCCTCTGAGCGCTCGACACGCAGCTCGACGCTCTGGCCGTACCCCCGCTCCCAGAGTGCCACGTTGAGCCGGCGCAGGGTTTCCATGACCAGTTCCACCTCCAGCTGATTCAGCTTGGAAGTGCCGCGCTGCTCCTCCCAGTTGGGCTGTTGCTGGGTGTTGCGGGATGAGTCCACCCACAAGAGGTGCTGATGGGGGTCCAGGAACCGGCCTCCGTGGCCATCCGGGATGGTGAAGTGGTGCTGTCTCCGGGCGTCGAGCTTCTCCCGAGGGTTGTCCTCCCCAGGGCCCGCCCCGGGTTGGAGCTTGCCTCCATAGAACTGGTTCACCGCATCCATGACCTGGGGATGCATGCGGTACTGTACCCACAGCATCGCTTTGAGCTCGGCGGGCGCGGCCTCGAACAGCTCCTGGAAGAGGCTGGCCGTCACCATCCGCTGATACTTCTGGAAGGTGGCGGAGTCGATCTCTCCCTCGGCCTGGGCCTCGGCGAAGCTCGCCTCTCTCTCTCGAAACATCGGCGGAAGCTGGCGGTGATCTCCCACGAGGACGACCTTCCGGCCCAGCAGCATCGGCATGATGAGCTCGGTAGGGGTGGCCTTGCTCACCTCGTCGATGATGACCATGTCGAACGGCTGGAAGTCAGGGGCCTGGAAGAACCGCTTCTTGCCGGCTTCGTTGCAGGTCATTCCAACGACATTCGCGTGCTGGATGTAGAGGGACTGGAGTTGCTCACGGTCGGACTCCGAGACGCGGGCCAGCCGCTGGCGCCATTCCTTCTGGACCTCGCGCCACCGTCGGCGGTGGTCGAACTGTGCCTCGGTGTCGTGGTGTACCTGCTGCTGGCTCCTGGACGCGGCCTCGAGGGCCTGGACCGAGAGAGCCTGAAGCGGCGCCGAGTCTTCGGGATGCAGGGCGCGCCAGGCCTCGTTCCACTGCTTCCGAGCCGTTTCCACCGCCTGATGGAGCGTGCGCCCCCTTTCCAGCAGTCCCTCCCGCTCCACCCGAATGGCTCCAAGCTTCGCCTCGGCTGCTCGCGAGTCACTCTCCAGTTGTTCCTTGAGTGCCTGGACCTCGCGGGACCTCATGCCGAAGGCCCGCGACAGTTCAGGGAGGGCCTGTGTGACACGCTCGCTGGCCGCTTTCGCCTGAGTGGTGAGCGCGTCGAGCGCATCGAGTGCAGGCAGCAGCTCCCTGGCAGGCTGGAGGGCATCGATGAGTTGCTGCGCGGGTAGGGGGGCCGGAGCACCCCAGACCCGGGATGCGGAATCCGCGAGCTGTTGCGTGAAGCGGGACCACTCCGCTCCCTGGATCTGTTTGATCTTCCTGTTCAACGCCGGGAGCCGAGCCGCATCGGCCTCATCCTCGGACATGGAGAGCCGCTGGCGCTCGGCCATCAGGGTGGACAGCTCGGCCTGGGCGCCTCCCGAGAGCCCCCCTTCGCAGCGGCGCCTGGCATCCGTCAGCAGGTCTTGCAGCTTCTCCAACTCGGCGCTCCGGCCGGCGACGGCAGCCAGCAGCGCGATCCCTTCAAGGGACCCCACCGAGTCCTTGGGTGACAGGTGGGCACGCACGTCACGGAGGAGGACCTCGAGCTCAGGCAATTCGAGGTGCGCAGAGAAGGAGGGCGGCTCCGCCATACCGTCCGCCCAGGTCTGAAGCGCTCGGAGCACCTCGCCCTGGTGGTGAGCTCCCTCCTTCCGTTCGCGGAGGTCACGGACCCGCCGTGAGCGCGCGCCCTCGACATGCCGCGTTTCGTCGAGCCGATCTCCGACGATCAGCAGGGCCGCCTGCGCCTCATCGTGGGCTTTCGACGCCGCTCGCAAGGCGTCAAGCCGCTGCCGGGCCTGCGCCAACGTGTCCTCTAGCCGAGCGGTTTCCTCGATGCGCTCCGTGCAGGCATCGGAGATGGTGGAGAACCACCGGTCCACCACCTTGTCGGCCAGGAAGTCCTGGTAGTCCTCGTCGACTTTGTCCGCGTTCCCCAGGCGCAGGCGGCGGATGCTTGGCCTGTCTGCGAGCCGGCTGAGCGCATTGTCCACCGCGAGGTTGGTCTGGGACGCGACGAGCACCCGGCCCCCCTCGGCGGTCACCCGCAGGCACAGCTCGGCAATCACCGTGGTCTTCCCGGTGCCAGGGGGGCCCTGGATGAGGCAGAGGTCCGGCGCGGCCAGAGCCTTGGTGACAGCCTCGGCCTGCCCGGGGTTGAGCGGGCGGGTGCCAGGCAGGGGTGCCAGTTCCGGCGGGGGACCGGCCGGCAGGCTCGCGTGGGGGGCTGAGAAGAGGAAGTCCGCGAGCCGGGGGCAGAAGCCCTGGCTGTTCTGCAGGCGGTTGATGGCCTGCGCCTGGTTGCGCAGTGGCGCCAGGTCCCCCGCGATGGCGGAGACGAGGACGCCTCGGGCGGGGAGCAGGCTCTCCTTCTGGTGTAGCCGCTCCGCCAGGTCCTCCTCCAGCCGGATGATGACCTGGCCAGGCGAGTCTTCGTTCCGTAGGGCATGGGCCCAGAACTCACGGGCGCGCCCGTCCCGTGGCTGGATGGCCGCGACGCGCTCCACCTCACCGAGACCCAAAGGGTCGGCGTCACGCCGACGCGGGTTCCTGGGCCGGTCCTCCGTCGGGCGCTCATCTTCCTCTTCCTCGGGCGGAGTGGCGCTCAGCTCCTGGCCGTCGAGGCGGCGGTTGCCAGGGACAGGGTATTTGACGAGGAAGGCCAAGCGGTGCTCATCCATCCACTTCCAGGCGAGGTAGGGCACCTTGACCTGGAGCTTCTTCACGAGCTCCTCCTTCCAGGTGAGGTACTCGCGCCAGCTATCGAGTCGCTTGCTCGTCTCTTCGCGGTGAAAGGGCAACCGGCCGAGAACATCCAGATCCTCGGGCTGCATCCACAGCTCGCGGGGATTCCAGAAGAGAGGCGCTGTGAGCACCAACTCGTGGTCTCGTGGTGGAACGTGTGGTGTGACCTCGAAGCGCTTCACCACAAGTCGCCCCTGGCGGCGGTAGGCCTCCATGCCGAGCGTCTGGTGCGCGGCGGCGTAGCTTCCGGCCTCTGGGCCCCAGCTCACCGGGCGCAGCAACCATTTTGGATGCTGGCGGTTGAAACTGACATTGGACGCAATCAGGGTGGTGGGAACCCCGTCGGGCCACACACGCTGGAGGAAGCGGGAGATGAGAGAGCCTTCGCCTTCCTCCAGCCCGAGCTGCCCCCGGTACCGCTGGAGAAATTCGTTCGCCTCCTGGGGCTTTTCGAGGCCGGGCTCGTTCAACTCCAGGCAGAGGCGTGTGAGGGGGTGAGGGGCGGCTCCGTCACCATCGACACTTTCGTCAGGGTCATCAATGGACGCTTCGTTCTCATCCCACGCCTCGTCATCTCGGGGGCCAATGACGAGGGGGCCAAGCGGAAAGTGGCGCATGCGGTCCCCCGACTGTCCTCAGGAGGGGCGCCAGACGGTATCCGCCAGGAGCGCAAGCCTCTGCTGACGGCTTTCGATGGCTTCGAGATTCCAACCGTCGAGCGTGGCGAGTTCCTGTGTCAGGCGGATCTGCGAATCCTTGTAGATGGTGCGCTTCTTCTCAAACAGCCCATCCGAGGCCACTACGTTTTTCTTGCCTCCCAGCAGGGTGAGGTTGCCCCAGCGATTGACGTAGTCGCCGTGCTCTGCCTGGTGGCTTCCCAGGGCACCTCGCCACTCGGTCGAGAGATGCTGGGGCATGATGTGCTCGATGTGAATCGACCCCGGCTCGCGTGTCTTCTTTTCGTCGTCGAGGTGGCTCTCTATCCGGCGCAGGAGGTAGTCGACGACATACTTCTGTCCCATCGATTGCTGCAGGAACGCTGTCGTGAACTCCTCGGACGACGGCATGGCATCAAGCAGGACTTTCCGGGCGGCCTTGAGGTCCTTCCCCTGGGACTCGGCCAACAGCTTCGCGCTCCGGTGATAGAACACCTCGAGTTCCTTCGAGTCCTTGCTGCAGATGGTGCTGTACCGGAACGTCAGCACCTCGGCGAGCCGGGCGAAGGAGATGAAGTCCTCGTCGCTGAGATGGCGGCGGGCCGAGAGGAGAGAGGAGTAGCACAGAGTGGCTTTCAGCGTGTGCAGGTCCTCCAGGACAGCACGCACGCCCGCGTGGCTCACGTTCCGAGGCTCGACGAACTGCCCATAAAGCTGTCCCATCTCCAGCAGGTCCGCCATGAGCGTGCTGACGCCCTGGCTGGACACCTCCTTCTTGAAGAGCACGAAGATCCCCTCCTTGGTCACCCGCTGGTGCCGGATGAGGAGGTAGTGGCGGAGGAACCGGGTGATGTCCGCGCCCTCAAGCGATGCCAGCAGGCGGTCCCAGCACTCGGCCAGTTCCTCGACAGAGAGCCCCGCCTTGTCCGCGTGCATGAGCAGGTGGTTCTTGAGGAGGTCGCCCGCAGAGAGCGCCAGCCCCCGATCGTTGAGCGTTTCGAAGATGGCGAAGGCGTCCGAGACCTGCTGGACCCGGATGACTACGAACTCGAGCTTCTTGACGATGGCCTCCTCCAGCTTGCGAAGCTCCGCGAGCCGCTCAGTGGGACCAGCGCGGCCCGCCAGGCGCTGGTGCAGGTGCCCCTGCAGGCGCTCCGCATTCCGAAGAAGCGCGGCGTTGCGGTGGCGCTCCGCACTGCTGAGCTTCTCGCCCTCTGCCCAGCCCTTGCGCCCGGGACTCGCGGGTGCCCTCAGAACGAAGTCCTTGAAGACCTGCCAATTCGCTTCGCCCACCCGGAACTTGAAGCGCCGCTCCTCGTCGTCCGGGTGGAGCGTCTCCAGGAACTGCTGAACGTAGCCCACCCGCTGTGCATCGAGGTGCACGTATTCGTCACGGATGAGGGCGAGCAACAGAAGCAGGGTCGTGAGGCGCTGCTGCCCGTCGATGACTTCGGGAGACTCCGGCACCTCGCAGTTGAGGACGATGGAGCCCATGAAGTGCCCCGAGCCCAGCGTCTGGGTGAGGTCGCTCCAGAGCTCATCCACCTGTTCCGCCTGCCATGCGTAGGGACGCTGATAGGGTGGGATGCGAAGTTGTTGATCGGGAACCCCGAGCAGGGTCTGCAGGTGCGTGCGGTCGGCGGAAATCTTCAAGGTGTCTTCCTCGTGGGCGCCAGGGCCCGTCGGAACATGGGAACCAGGGAGGCGAATCAGCTGGCCGCGACTTCCTCGTCCTCGGCCTCCTCATCCAGGTCATCGAGGTTGCGGAACAGCTCGAATGGGTCCACCGCCTCCAGGTGGAGCTTGCTGAGCGCTGCCTGGAAGCGGTCCTTGTCGAACGGGTCCTGCCACTCGCCGTTCTCGAACCAGAACTCTGGCAGGAGCTGCTGAAGCCCCGTTTTCTGGTGGCGCATCAGCAGGCGGAATGTGGACCGGATGGGGCTGGACGGCTTCGGTTGAAGCTGCAGGCGGGAGAACTCCTCGGCCACCTCCTGCTCCCGGCGTGCAACCCAGAGGACGAGGAGACGGAAGGTCGGGATGACGAACCGGGACGGCTGGAGATCCTCGTACTTGTCGATTTCTTTCGTGAGGTCCTGCAGGACGAGCTTCGTCGTGCGGTAGGCGTTGTCGAGGAAGAGCAAGAAGCGAACGGAGCGCAGATGCTTCTCGTGGAAGACGCGCTTGTACTGCTCCTGCGAATCGAAGATGCGCTGCGGGCTCTTGGCGAGATCGAAGCCGAGGGTCCGGCTGGCGGCAGCCACGCAGCGCGCAGTGCTTTCGATTTCGAGCCTGCCATTGATGAATGTGCTGGCGTGGTTGGGGTCCGCGTTGTTCAGGTGGTCCCACGCCCCCTGCTGGCGCTCGTAGAAGATGTTCAAGCGGGCGAATCGGTCCTCCAGTGAGAGCTGGACCGGATCATGGGCGTAGAAGGCCGAGGAGTTGATGCTCGTCTGGCGGTTCGCTCCAATTGTGACTTGACGGATGCGCTCATCGTCCCGAGTCAGCACCAGGCGGATGGGGACCCGGATGCGCTCCCATCGGGACTTCCAGGCTCCGTCTGGCCGGCGCTTGGACCATTCCTTGAAAAACTTCCAAGAGGTGTAGACGGTCTGGCAACCATTGAGCACGTGGATGCCTTCTGTCCCGGGCTCGAGCAGGACCCCTGTCTCCTCGCGCTTGCCTCGAGCCGCCGTCAGGGTGATGCCGTTGTGGAGAAGCGCGAACTGCTCGACGGGCAGCTTTTCATTGCAGATGCCCTCGAGCGTCTGGCGAATTTGGTTGGCGGCGCTCTGGTCCTTGCTGGCCTCTCGCCGCAGGAACATCCGCACGTTCTTCGCGAAGAGGTGGTGTTGGTACCGCTCGTGGAGTTCCACGAAGTCCGCGATCCGCCCCAGGCCCAGCATGACCCGGTCGCCCCCCGGAATGTCGAACTCGGTCCCTTCGAACTGCATGCGGCTGGTCGGCGCAGGAGCCGGAATCACGTCAGCCACGTCCAGTTCCGGCGGGCCGAGGAATTCGAGGCTCGCTCGTCCAGCCAGGGCACCATCGCCCAGCTCGTTCAGCAGATCCCTTCGGAGCTTCTGCACGTTGGGGGATGACAGCCACAGCTCCTGCTCCTTGAGGAGGTGTACGAGGACGAGCCGCACCTGCAGCCCCTGCTGCCATCCGGCATCCAGTCCATACAGGGCCGCTCGCATCCTCTGGATGACGCGATTCTCACTTGGGAGTTCTGAGTCTCCTTGGACCATCAGCCGTTCGACGAGTCCCGCGGCACGCCGGAGGTCCTCCAATCCCTTGCGGACCAGGGTGGGGTTCTCCGACAGCTTTGCCTGCATCACATAGAGGAGCGGGCGATCGTCGCGGTCGCGCTGAAGGGCGAAGCCATCAACGCCTCCGTCATGGTTGCCGTCTGATGACTGTACGAAAGCTTCCTGGGGCGTCAGCCGGTACCGTTTATGGAGAACCCAAGGTGCGAAGGCGTCCTCGACACGGATGGTTGCACCATGCTCGCGGTGGAACTGCTCGACCCCGGCTCGGATTGTTGCAGCGGTTGCCATCATTCCCCCCTTGGGTGATGAGATTCTGGCCGGAGGTGCTCCACTTTAGGCAAGCCCTTTCCGCAGACCCTGGGATGGCGCCCCTGGGGCGGAATCGACACTCCCGCGGGGATTACAGCCCCTAACAAATGTCAGAGCAGAGGCGGCGCAGCAGCATGATGCAGCAGCCGAGGACGAGGAATATGAAGTGGACGTCGTCCCTGCGTTCGTCGCGGACTCGAAGTCGGCGGGGCTGGTTCTTCCAGGCCAGGGTGCGCTCCACCACCCTGGTGTAGCCCCCTGAAGAGTCGGACAGGCTCGTTCTGTTGGCGTTCACGAGGAAGCGCGGGAATCTGGACCGGGATGGCGGACGGGTGCGCGAGCCCACCGTCCCGGCGCGCAGGTTCAGCGCTTCGCCTTCGTCTTGCGAGCGGCCGCGCTTTCTTCGGCGGCCCTGCGTCGGTAGCTCTGCCCCTCGATGCTGAGGATGTCGGCGTGATGGATGACGCGGTCGATGAGCGCGGTGGCACAGGCGCCGTTGGGGAAGATGCCGGGCCAGTCGGAGAAGGCCAGGTTGGACGTCAGGACGAGACTGCGCTGCTCATACCTCCTGGAGACGACCTGGAAGAGCAGGTCCGCGTTCCTGGAGTCGTAGGAGAGGTAGCCCACCTCGTCGATGACGAGCAGGCCGGTGCGACTGGTGTAGTGACGCAGACACCTGTCGAGCGCGCGTGAGGAGTCCTGGCTGGCCAGGTCCATCAGCATCTGAGAGGCGGAGGTGAAGAGGACGGAGGAGCCCTTGAGCACGGCCTGGTGGGCGATGTTCTGGGCAATCATGGTCTTCCCCAGCCCCTAGGGCGCGACGATGACGACGTTGCGAGCGCCCTGCATGAAGTCCAGACGCAGGGCGGACTCGACGGCCTCGCGGTCAATCTTCTTGGGCCAGGCCCAGTCGAAGCACCGTCCAGCAGGCGCACGCGCTGCTCCGAGGCGATGAGTGTCAAGGCTCGGCCAACCAGGTCGCTGTTCGGTTCGGCCAATCAGGTCCGGATGTGAAGTGCCCAGGAATCGCGGCGGAGTGGTCCGAGCGGGTTCGGCCAAACCGGTCCGGTAGGAGCTCCGCTGGGGTCAGCGTGCGATGGTCTCGACCTGGGCCGCGCGCGGTGCGCGGGTGCGCTTGGCGGGCGGTGGGTTGCGGTAGCTGTCGCCCTCGATGGTGAGGACATGGGCGTGGTGCAGCAGCCGGTCCATGGCGGCGCTGGCCAGCAGTGCGTCACCAAATAGCGGCGGCCACTCCTCCAGGGCGCGATTGGAGGTGATGCAGGTGGCCGCACGCTCGTAGCGACGGCGGACAATCTCGTACAGGTCGATGCCCTCCTCGCCCGTGAGGGGCCGCAGCCCCAAGTCATCGACGATGAGCAGGGTTGGAGTAGTGAAGCGCAGGAGGCGTCGCTCGTAGCTGTTGTCGGCGCGTGAGGCTCGCAGCTGTGTGCGCATGTCGTGGGCGCTCACGTAGAGGACGGTGTGGCCGGCACGACAGGCTCGCTGGCCCAGCGCCTGAGCTGTCTCCTGGGTGAGGGGTGGGCTGGGTGAGGCGGGCGATGACGTCGCGGTAGTGGGTGAGCTCGCGGATGAGCGGGTCCACCTGGCGAAGGGTGACGGGAGTGGGCGTGCGCCTTTCGAGGTAGCGGCGCACGAAGCGGTAGGTGGGGACGCCCACCTCGAGTGCCACCTCGCAGGCGTCGTCCAGGGCCGCGGTGCCGTACTTCCTGGCCAGGGACAGCACGCCGAGGATTCGCCGGGTGCCCGTCTCGCCCTCTCGGTGGTGCACCTCGGTGCAGAGGGCGGCGACGCTGCGTCCAGCCCGTGCGGCGCGCTCGAGCAGTTGCAACGTGGTGCGCGGCGCGCGCGAGGGCCTGTCCTCCTCGCGCGTGCGGTGGTGGCCGCGAGGCGTCCGGGTGTGCTCGCGCAGCAGCAGCCCCGAGGAGGGCAGCAGCAGGCGCACGTGGAGACTGTCCCACTGCACGTGCAGCTTGCGGCCGATGTGGCCCGGGGGCACCGAGTAGTACGCGCCCTCCACCTCGACGTGCCCGTCCAGGTGCACCACGCGCTCGCCGAAGGCGTAGTACCGGAAGGGCTCCACCGGCAGGGGCAGCAGCTTCGGGCACTCCTCGCTGAACATGGCCGCCACCTGGCGCTTGGTGGTGCCGTGGATGCGTAACTGTTCGCCGTGCCCCGTCCCGGCGCCGTGCTGACCGGCTCGGGACGGCGGGGGAGCGGGTGTCAGTCCTGACTCTTCGGAAGTGTGACTGTGCCTGGGTTCTCGATGGAGGCGAGAGCAGCGCGCCGCAGATAGTGCCCGGGGTCCTCACCCCGCAGGCGTGCCGTCTCGATGAGGGAGTAGAAGAGCGCTGCGACCTCGGTGCCTCGCTGGGACTTGCTGCCGTAGTGATTCTTCCTGCCCATCACCATGTCGCGCATCTGTCGCTCCACGTGGTTGTTGTCGATGGGCACCACGGGGTTGCGCAAGAAGACGGTCAACCCGTCCCACAGCTTCAGCATGTACTCCAGGGCCTTGCGGAACGCGCTGCCCGGGGCGGCTCGCTGCCCCAGGGCCCACTGCCGGATGCGCTCGACGACTGGCGCGGAGTGCTGCTGGCGCACGGCGAGCCTCTGCGCGAGCGCGACCGAGCGCATCTCTTCCGAGATGGCGTACCAGCCGGGCAGATCCGCCTCAATGGCATACACCTCGCCGATGAGTTTCAGCACCTCTTCGCAAGCGGGCGCGAATTGCTTCGCCTCGAAGAATTTGCGGCGCACTGTTGCGAGGCGAGCTGGTTGATGGACGAGCGAGCCGCCTGGTTGATGGGCATCACCGAGCGCGAGCGTCAGCGCG
>NZ_JAIQDF010000028.1:0-68029 GCF_020037055.1 Myxococcus sp. AS-1-15
ATGGCCCAGCTCATGGTGCGGGTACATGCCTACCTCGACGCGCGGAATGCACAGCGCTCTGCCTGTCCATCCCTGCGGCGAGCCGACCTCAGGCGCGCCTCCTGACGTCGTGCGAGAATCGAGATCGTTGGTTTAGAGCTTTATTGCAGGGCCATCCTTGCGGCTTATTTGTAATTTTCAGCTTTGACTTCTGAATCAATCCTGTGCACGAATCGGACGGACGTCGTCCGGAAAGTCCGGAGGGCGGAACAATCACGGACGTATCTTCAACGGCACGTCGGCGGGTGAGCCCTGCTGGCGGGAAGGAACCATATGAAGGCGTTCCAAGTCTCTGGTCGCGCGCGTCTGCCCCGGTGGGCCAAGCCCTCGTCATCACGACGCCCATGCTGCTGGTCGGCTGTGGCCTCGGTCCGCTCATGAGCGCCCCGCGCATCACCAACGCGGACAGCAACGACGTCGTGATGCCGGAAGGCGTTGAGCGCCGCAACAGGCTGAAGGATCTTGAGCGGATGGACGCCTGCCGCTCGCCGTGATGCCGGAAGGCGTTGAGCACACGTACTCCTGGGGGCTCATGAGGTCCCACGCGGTGCCGCCGCTCGCCGTGATGCCGGAAGGCGTTGAGCACGCGAAACCGTCAAGGACGTCGTGCCAGACCAGCGTGTGAGGCCGTTGTTCGCCGTGATGCCGGAAGACGTTGAGCAATTCTCAAACGTGACACTCTCACCCTTCTTCACCACGACGCCATCGCTCGCCGTGATGCCGGAAGGCATTGCGCACGCCACGTTTCGCGAGCTGAGGAACGAGGTGAACTTCCCGCCGCTCGCCGTGATGCCGGAAGACGTTGAGCACGACTCTGCCTCATCCATCATATGCGCCAGAGAGTGCCGCCGCTCGCCGTGATGCCGGAAGGCGTTGAGCACTCTGGCCTCCAAGGGATGCGGACGGCGACACGCGAACCGTTGCTCGCCGTGATGCCGGAAAGCGTTGAGCACTAGGCCGCCTGCACGAAGAGCTCCGCGCGGAAGCGCCCGTTGCTCGCCGTGATGCCGGAAGGCGTTGAGCACCTCGACACCGGCGTCGCCGATGGCGTGCACCAGCAGCCGTTGCTCGCCGTGATGCCGGAAGGCGTTGAGCACCCGCTTCGGTTGGCCTTCAACTCCTTCAGTTCGCCGTTGCTCGCCGTGATGCCGGAAGGCGTTGAGCACTGGAGGCGCTGAGGGTTGACGTACTTCTGCCCCTGCCCGTTGCTCGCCGTGATGCCGGAAGGCGTTGAGCACGATAGCATTCGTGGACTCGACCCGTCCGGCGCGCCGTTGCTCGCCGTGAAGCCGGAAGGCGTTGAGCACCACTCCAACGTGAAACCCACCACGGGGATGTCTTCCTCCGTTGCTCGCCGTGATGCCGGAAGGCGTTGAGCACACCTCCGGAGCGCCGCAGAGGTCCAAGTACGCGTCCGTTGCTCGCCGTGATGCCGGAAGGCGTTGAGCACTTGCGGTTGGCGACGGCCTGCTCGACGGCGGTCCACCGTTGCTCGCCGTGATGCCGGAAGGCGTTGAGCACCAGTGGGAGTGTTCGCGGCGACCGTCGCTCCGAACCGTTGCTCGCCGTGATGCCGGAAGGCGTTGAGCACTCAAGCGAGAATTTGAAAAAGCTTTCCTTACGAAGCCGTTGCTCGCCGTGATGCCGGAAGGCGTTGAGCACCTCACAGGCGACAACCAGGCGCTCGTGAACAACGGACCGTTGCTTGCCGTGATACCGGAAGGCGTTGATCCACGGACCCGTGGCTCCACTCGCGGCCCTATCACACGGATACATGTTTCACACTGCGAACAGGTCCGACCCAACGGTTCTGGAAATTTTCCACAGGGCCGCTCTCGCGGCTTGTTGGCATTTTTCAGCTTTGACTTCCGAATCAATCCTGTGCGCGAATCGGACGTCATCCGGAAAGTCCGGAGGACGGAGCAGTCACGGACGTATCCCCAAACGGCACGTCGGCGGGCGAGCCCTGCTGGCGGGAAGGCACCCTATGAAGGCGTTCCAAGTCTCTGGTCGCGCGCGTCTGCCCCGGTGGGCACAAGCCCTCGTCATCACGACGCCCATGCTGCTCGTCGGCTGCGGCCTCGGTCAGCTCATGAGCGCCCCGTGGATCACCAACGCGAACAACAACAACGTCGTGTTCCTGGGCGACTCCATCTTCGCGCTCTCGGGGGAGATTCAGACCGCCCTCCACGCCAAGGCGGGTGGGACGTTCCGCAACTACACGACCTCCGGCGCGGAGATCGAAGGTGGCGTCATCACCCCCTCCGTCCGCGGCCAGTTCGACCTCGCCGAGTCCGACAATCCGAACAGCCACATCGTGGTGATGGATGGCGGCGGCAACGACATCCTCATCCCCACCATCGCGCTCGCCGACCCGTACAACTGCAAGACGCAGTGGTATGAGTTCGGCCGCCTGTCGCAGAGCTGCAAGGACTACATCGACGACATCTACGTCGAGGTCGCGGACCTGCTGAACGACATGTCCACCAGCGGCGTCACCGACGTCGTCTACCTCGGCTACTACCGCACCAAGTTCGGGCTCCTCAACGCCAGCGACCTCGACCAGGCCGTCGACTACGGAGACCAGATTCTCGGCACGGCGTGCGCGAACGCCGTCGTCGACTGCGACTTCGTCGACCCCCGCGCGGCCATCACCAACGCCGACATCAAGGCCGACGGCGTCCACCCGACGACCTCGGGCTCGAACAAGATCGCCAACCTCATCTGGTCCAAGCTGGAGCCGCGGCTCTGATGCTCGGTCGGCGCGGGAACATCATCGTCCTTCTCGCGGCCGGCACCCTCCTGTCGGCTGGCGCGTTCTCCCTCGTCCGAGGTGGGGACGCGCCGGTCGCACAGGAAGATGTGTCGCGGCCCGTGCCTGCTCCGGTGTCGTCCCCTGGGGAAGCGCCTCGGCGGACCGTCAGGCAGGACTCCGGACCGACACCGAAGGACCCGACCGCCGAGGTATCCGCGCGCTGGATGCAGGCGGCGCAGGCCCTCAGTCAGGAGGAGGAGGCGAAGCGACGCGAGCTCCTCGACGTGGACCCGACGCTCCCACTCGAGGCGCAACAGGCAGTGTTCCTCGAACGGCTGTCCACCATCGCCGGCGTGGACCCGCGAAAGACGGAGGCCCAGCTGGTGCGCTCTCAGGCGACGGAGCTGTTCCTCCGGCTCGAACCCGTGCAGGCCCACCTCGTCGGGATGCCGGTCGAGGAACGACGGGCCGCCCTCGCGGACATCCGGCGACGCATGGGCTACTCCGCGGAGCAGATTGCGCGCAAAGCCGCGGAGGACGTGTACAAGGATGCCCGCTGGGAGAAAGGGCACGCGTACATGAAGGCGCGCGAGGCGCTGCTCTCACGGCTCGGGCAGGCGGACTCCCTGGACGCCGAGCTGGACTCCTTGCGCGAGCAGTACTTCGGCCACGAGGCACCGACGCTCGCGCGCGAGGAGGCCGCGGGGTTCTTCCGCTTCCAGCGACGCCGCGTCTACGGGCGGAACTGAGCGGCTTGCGTCGCGCCTCGCCGCCCACCATGACGCCGCTCGCGGACCGCGCCGTTAGTGCTCGCCCGAGCTCCGAGGCGTGCCCGTCACCGCGGCGCCGACGGACGTGGGCGTCACCTCGCCCACGCTCATCAGGGCCTCGCGGTTCTTCACGAGGATGAACACGCCCATCACCACGAGCAGGCCGGAGAAGGCCGTCTTCAGCGTGGCCTGGGACACGAAGTGGGAGGCCCAGGTGCCGGTCAGGATGCCGGCCACGGCGATGGCCGTGAAGACACCCAGCGCGCCCCAGGGCACCTCGACATGGCCGAGGTAGCCCGCGAAGCCCACCAGCGAGTTGAGCGCGATGACGAGCAGGCTGGTCCCCACCGCCTGCTTCATCGGCAGCCCCACCAACAGCACCAGCGCCGGGACGATGAGGAACCCTCCCCCCACGCCCACCAGCCCCGTGAGCCCGCCCACCCCCAGGGCCGCCAGCACCATGACGGGCACGGGCGCCTTGTGGGGCGAGGGCGCGCTCGCGGCGTCGCGTCGGCCGTTGCGGAACATGAAGAACGCGGACACCAGCATCACCGCCGCGAACAGCAGTAGCTGCGTCGCCCCGGACAGGAGCGCCGACAGCCTCGCCCCGCCATAGGTCCCCGCCATGGCCACCAGCGCGAACAGGAGCGCCGCCCGGAACCGGACGTTCCCCTTGCGCCAGTGGCTCGCCGCGCCCACCAGGCTCGTGACGCCCACCACCGCCAGGCCCATGGCGATGGACTCCTTGGCGCCGAAGCCCAGGACGTACACGAGGATGGGGACGGTGAGGATGGAGCCGCCGCCGCCAAGCAGGCCGAGCGACAGCCCCATCAACGCCGCCAATGAGAAGCCGAGCAGTTCCATGGTGTCCTTCCGTGACGCGCGCTCAGCCCGGGAGCGGCTCACGCACGGCGAGCATCCCGCCCGCCAGGTTGTAGAGGTGCTGGAAGCCGGCCCGGGCCAGCAGCCCCGCCGCCCGGGCGGAGCGCCCGCCCGAGCGGCAGATGAGCAGCAACGGCGCCTCGCGGGGCCACGTCACCGCCACGCGCTCGAGCGTGTCCAACGGGACGAGCTCGGCGCCGGGCAGATGCCCCAGCGGCCCCGTGAACTCGTCCGGCTCGCGCACGTCGATGCGCCGCGTGCCCGGGGCGAGCGTGTCGAGCTGCGCGGGTGTGATGTCTCGATAGGGAATCGGTGTCGTCATGTCATGGCTCCCGCCCGTGAGGGCGTCAGGCCCCCTGGGGCGCGGGCGCCGTGTGGCCACAGGCCCGGTTGGCGGGGACCGCGATGTCTATCTTTCGCGGCTTGGGCAGGTTCAGGTTCTCCATGATGTGGATGAACTCCGCCTCGCTCTTGCCCGCCACGCGGGGGTTGTGCCGCTTCTCCTCGGCGATGCTCGACACCGTGCGCCCCTGGTAGTCATGGCCGGGATACACGAGCGTCGAGTCGGGCAGGGTGAAGAGGACGCGCGTGAGGCTGTCGTACAGCTGCCGCGCGTTCCCGTTCTGGAAGTCCGTGCGGCCGTTGCCCCGGATGAGCAGCGCATCCCCCGTGAACACGCGGTCCCCGAGCAGGTAGCTGAGGCTGTCGTCCGTGTGCCCCGGCGTGGCGAGCACCCGGAAGACGAGCTCGCCCACGCGCACCTCGTCCCCGTGACGGACGTGCATGTTGGCGCAGCTGGCGCCCCCCACGCCGCCCACCACCGTGGCCTGCGTGCGCTCGCGCAGCACGCCCGACGCGGTGACGTGGTCGGCGTGGACGTGCGTGTCGAACACGTGGGTGAGCGTCAGGTCCAGCTCCGCCACCAGCTTCAGGTCGCGCTCGACCTGCTCGAGCACCGGGTCGATGAGGACGGCGTGGCGCGTGGCCTCGTCGCCGAGGAGATAGGTGTACGTCGAGGACTCCGCATCGAAGAGTTGTCGGAAAATCATGTCGTTGCCTCCTGAGGGTGAGAGCCCGACGCGTTCCAAAAGGATTCTTCACGCCCGCGCGAATCCTTTCCGGCGCGCACGGGCTCTCACGTGACATGGCTTCTTCCTTCCTGCTTCCTCTCCTCGGCGGTGCGCTCATCGGGTTGAGCGCATCCCTGCTCCTGTGGGCCAACGGCCGGGTCGCCGGTATCAGCGGCGTGGTGGGCTCGCTGCTGGCCCCCGTGCGCGGTGACGTCGCCTGGCGCGTGCTGTTCTTCCTGGGGCTGCTGTCGGGCGGGCTGCTGCTCGTCTGGCTGCGTCCCGAGACCTTCCCTGCGTCCGCCTCCCCGAGCGCCCGCGGCACGCTGGTGCTGGTGGGCGCCGGGTTGCTCGTGGGCCTCGGCTCGCGGCTGGGCAACGGCTGCACCAGCGGTCACGGCGTCTGCGGTCTCAGCCGAGGCTCGCAGCGCTCCTTCTGGGCCACGCTCACCTTCATGACCACCGGCGCCCTCACCGTCTTCGTGGTCCGTCACGTCCTCTAACGGAAACTCCCGATGCGTCTTCTCATCACTGCCTTCCTCAGCGGTCTCATCTTCGCCCTCGGACTGGGGCTCGCCGGCATGACGGACCCGGCCAACGTCCAGGGCTTCCTCGACATCGCGGGCGACTGGGATTACCGGCTCGCCTTCGTCATGGGCGGCGCCATCGCGGTGCACGCGGCGCTGCGTCCCCTCATCCTCCGGCGCGGGCGGCCGCTGTTCGCCCCGCGCTTCCCCGACCTCCTCCGGGGCAGGCCGGACGCGAAGCTCCTGGCGGGCTCGGCCCTCTTCGGCGTGGGCTGGGGGCTCGGCGGTTACTGCCCTGGTCCCGCGCTCACCTCGGTGGCGAGCGGCGCGCCCCAGGTGCTCGTCTTCGTGGCCGCGATGTTCGGCGGCTTCCTCCTCGCGCGCCTGCCATGGGCGCGCGGGAGCGCGGGGGCGCGGAGCCCCGGCTCAACGACGGTGGAGCCGCTCTCCTCGCCTTGAGGCGGGAGCTCGACACGAACCACGGGGAGGGAGGGAATCCAAATCCCTCCCTCCCCACGACTTCACAGCCTACGGGCTGAACGTCCCCGTGAGCACGCTGGCGCGGGCACGCGGCAGCGCGCGCTTGAACGGGCTCGTCGCCAGGTCGGAACCGGGCTGGTACCAGCTCTGGATTTCAGCGAAGTACGTCTGGCCCGACTGGAGCACGCCCGGCGGCAGGTACACGCTCTGCAGGTCGGTGTGCAGCGACGTCACGCGAGTCGCGGTGGTGGCGCCGTTGCTCGTGCCCAGCCGGTAGATGTTCACCACATAGTTCGTGGCCGTGCCAATCAGCGGCTTCGACCAGCGCAGCGAGGCGTCCGTGCCCACGCCCGTGAGGGTCTGGAACGCGCCACGGGTGTTGACGAGCGGCGCCTGCACCGGCCCGATGAGGGGCTGCACCGGCGCTGCGGAGAACGCGCTCGCCTCCTGGTCCACGCGGATGTCCACGCTCATGGTGAAGGGCGTCGCCGTCCCCAGCGCGTACGTCTTCGTGAAGCCCGCGGCCGCCAATGCCACCTTCTGCCACGTCGCCGGCAACGGGTTGTTGTAGGTCATGCTCCCCGTGACGATATCGGTCTTCAGCGCGTCAGGATTGAGCTTCACCAGGAGCGGCGGCCCACTGATGGACGCGAGCGCCTGGCCCACCGCGGCCGGCCGCGCGGACATCCAGATTTCGTTGTACGTGCTCACCGCGCTCGGGTTCACCTGGGTGCGCAGGGCGTCGAACGCCGAGCGCCTCCAGTCCACCGAGAACGTGCCCGTCGCGGCGGGCTGGGTGAAGGTCCCACTGACGGAGGTCGACTGGCCATCCGCATGGGTCAGGTTCGCTTCGAGCACCTTGTGCATCGAGCGGTAGGGCACGCCCATGGGGCTCGACTGCAGCCGCATCTGCGCCAGCGAGAACACATCCCCGAAGGCGAGGTGGTTGAGCAACACGGGGTTGGTCATGTTGGCGTAGTCGAAGCTCAGCGCGGAGAACGACGTCGCGCCCGCCTGGGGGAACCCCGTCTCGTTGCCGTAGAGGTAGCCGAACGCCCCCGGGTTCAACGAGTACATGTCCATGTAGTCCCCCGTCTGCCAGGGAGACAGGCCGGACGCGGACACCGTCACGGGGGTCGGCTGCCAGGGGAAGAGGCCATTGCGCCCCCACTCCGTGGAGCCCAGGTCGAACGTGCGGCCCGTGCTCACCAGGAAGCGCGAGCCCACCCTCAGGTAGATGCGGCCGGAAGGGACGTTGGGCACGGAGATGCTGCCGTCCGCGGCGCCCGAGCCCGGGTACGCCGTGAACGCTCCCGTCGTTGAATCCCGCGTGTAGGCCACCACCGTCGTGGCGGACTGGTTGTAGGAATTCGTCACATTGCCTGACGACGTGACGAACGTCACCGGGCTCGTCCCCGTGACCTGCGTGTTCAGTCCCTGGATGACCTGGGAGGCGGAGTCCTCCGCCACGGAGGTCTCCATCGCCTCGCCTTCCTCGAGGCCCGCGCAGCCGGCCCCCGTCAGTCCGACCAGGAGACCCAGGGAAAACAATGAGCTTTTCATGTGGATGAATGATGTCCCGTTGAGACGGCGTCCGGAATGGCGCCGCTGGAGATGATTCATATCGCGCGGGTCTGACATTGATTGATGTGTCTGGGTATTTGTATGGGAATGAAACTTCGGCATCGAACCGCGATGCACGCGGTGATACCGGAGTCGCTTCGCCCCCGCGCTTTGTCAGAGGGGGCTGGTAGGGTCCTTTTCGTCCGCCAGACCTCCGGGCGGACGCGGCATGGGGCCCCATGCTCGTCGCGTCGGGGGGACACCGTTCCTGCTCGTGAGGGGCCGGTCTCGTCACGGCCGCGTGTGGTGTGCTGCCGCTCGCATCGAGGCGTGCCGTTGCCAGGTCCTGGATCCAGGCCTGGTCGTGCATGGCCGTCGCGGTGGCGCAGCCTCACCCCGCGGCGTCGGCGAGACCAGGCCCTTGCAATTGCAGGCTTTGAGTGGGGCCGCGACGCGCCTGTCGGTGCCTCGCACCCTTGCGGCGCGGTCGCCTTGTCTCCACAGCTGCTGTTGGCGGGGAGCGCGATGTCTGTCTTTCGGAGCCTGGGCGGGTGGAGGTTCTCCAGGCTGTGGAGGAACTCCTCCTCGCGCACGCTTGCTTCCTTCCTGGCAGGGGCGCTCGCCGGCATGAGGTACTCGCACTCCAGTGCGTGAGCCCCTGATACGCCGGGCGTGGGAGCGATGTCCCGTTCCATCGTGGGAACTTCCCACCCGGGTCGCCGTGTCTTCCCTGTCGTGAGCCCCCGCGCCTTCATCGAACGAGCCCTGGAGCACCTGCCCGCCCTGCGGCGCGTGGGCCGACGGCTGACGGGCAGCGCGGTGGAGGCCGACGACCTGGTGCAGGAGACGCTGGCGCGCGCCCTGGAGCAGCGAGGCGCACTGAAGGAACCCGCGAGCCTCAAGGCCTGGCTACTCGCCGTACAACGCACCGTGTTCCTCAACTCCCGGCGTGGACTGTGGCCCCGCCTGGAGGTGCTGGAGGGTGGGCGAGGTCAGCCGCTCCCTCCCGAGCCCTCCGCCGACCTCGAAGTGGAACTGCACGCGCACGCCTTGAGCGAGGGGATGCGCGCGGCGCTCGACGCTCTGGCGCCCGAGTGGCGCGACGCGCTGTGGCTCCGCGAGGTCGAGGAGCTGAGCTACGACGAGATTGCCCAGGTCCAGGGGTGCCCGGTGGGCACCGTGCGCTCACGGTTGGCACGGGCGCGACTGGCGGTGTTCGACTTCCTCGAGAAGGAGAAGTCCCATGGAAGCCTGTAGCCCCGGCTGGCAGGAGCGGCTCTCCGCGTGGTTCGACGGCGAGGCCTCGGCATCCGAGCGACGCGAGGTGGAGCAGCACCTGCCCCGATGTGCGGGCTGTGCTCGGGAGGCGTCCCGTTACGCTTCGCTGCGGCGGACCCTGCAGACAGAGCGCGCCATGGAGGCCCCGGTTCCGTTGGCGCTGGCGGGACGAGTCACCGGACTGGCGCCGCGCCCGAGGTGGGCCTCTCCCTCGCGAAGGCTGGCGGCGGGCGTGGCCGTGGCGCTCGCGTCGGTGGGGCTCTTGTGGACGTCCTGGCCCGGCGGGATGAACGAGGCGCTGGCGATGGACCTGGAGCGGCATCACCTCAAGGCCTTCTCGCGCGTGACGCCCTGTGAGTTCGAGTCCTCGGACCCCGCGGCGGTGAAGGCGTGGGTGGAGCGGGAGGTGGGCTACCCCGTGGACGTGCCGGTGGTGCCCGGGGCGACGCTCCTGGGCGCGCGGCGCTGCAGACTGCACGGCAAGCTCTCCGCGTCGCTGCTGTACCGACATGAGGGGGGCAAGGCGATGACGCTCTTCCTGCCCCTGCCGGGCTCGCAGGCGGCGAAGGAGGCGGCGCGCTTCGCGGGCGATGGCCCCCGCTGCACCCGAGGGCCCGTGGGCGAGCGCATCTGCGTGGCGCCCGGTGGGGACGCGCGGGCCTCGCTCGCCGTCTCCGAGCTCGAGCCCGACGTGCTCCTGGCCGCGCTGGCCCGCCTGGCCCCCTGACCCGGGCCCTTCGCGCCCCCCGGGAATCAGGACGCATGCCAGGGCGCTGAATCCTTTTGCCGCCGTCCTGGCTCTGACCGGGCTGAACCCACACTCCCGGGGGCACTCCGCCTCCGGTGTCGGATGGAGCCATCATGAAGGTCGCCCTCGCCGTCACCGCCGCCCTGCTCGTGGGGCTGGTCCTCACCGCCTGCTCACACCTGCGCGCGGGAGACCCCGCCGTGGCGGAGGAGGCGCGCCGCCGGGTGGAGGCGGGGGCCACGCTGGTGGATGTCCGCTCGCCCGAGGAGTTCGCGGACGGTCACCTGCCGGGCGCGGTGAACATCCCGGTGGGGGAGCTGGCGCGGAGGCTCGGCGAGCTGGGACCGCCGACCACCCCCGTGGTCGTCTACTGCCGCAGTGGCGCACGCAGTGGCCGCGCCGAGCGTCTGCTGAAGGAGCAGGGGTTCCAGGACGTCCTCGACCTGGGCCCCATGCCCGCGTGGCGGTGAGGCGCGTGGTGCGAAGGCGTCACGGCACTTCGGCCCGGGGCCTGTCGCGGCGCGAAGCAGCGAGGTGCTCCGCATGGCGTCCCGTCCGCGCACGAGCCTGGGCGCTCCTCCGAGGTGGAGGTTCGAGGTGGAGCGCTCCTGGTCGGGAGCGTCGCGACGCTTGCGGTGTGTCCGCCCGGTCGGCGCGCGCCGTTGAGGCGGTCCCGTTCCCCGGGCGCCTGGACGCCTCGTGGCGGAAGCCCGAGGGACGCACTTTCGGCCCGGGAACTCCGCGACGCATGAGACGTGTCCTCCCCGGCGTCACCCGCCATCCCTCACCAGGTGCTCGATGAAGTTCCGTCCCCTGTTCGCACTGCTCGCGCTGGTCTCCGGTTGCGCGTCATCGCCGAAGTCCGCCGCACCGCCCTCGAAGCGTCAACAGCTCACCATCCTCTACGTGGCGGACCTGCACGCGCAGCTGCGCGCGCACCCGGAGCTGTTCTGGCGCGACGGCGAGGAGCGCATCGAGCTGGCGGGCGGCTTCGCGCGCCTGTCCGCGGCCATCCAGCGCATCCGCGCCGAGCGGGGTGGCGACGTGCTGGTGCTCGACGGCGGTGACACGATTCAAGGCTCGGGCGCGGCGGCGCTCACCGAGGGCCGCGCGCTCATCGCGCCGCTCAATGCGCTCGGTCTGGACGGCGCGGTGCCGGGGAACTGGGAGGTGGTGTACGGCCCCCAGGTGCTTCGCCAGCGCGCCCGTGAGCTGAAGCATCCGCTCTTCGCCGCGAACGTGCGCGACGCGGCGAGCGGCGAGCGGCTCTTTGCTCCCTCGCTGGTGAAGGACGTGGGGGGTTTGAAGGTCGCCGTGGTGGGCTTCACGGACCCGGACGTCCCGCGTCGACAGCCGCCGGGGTACAGCCAGGGGCTGCGCTACGACGGCCCGGAGGCGCTGCCCACGCTGGTGCGCGAGGCGCGCGAGCGCGACGGCGCGCAGGTGGTGCTGTTGTTGTCCCACGTGGGGCTCGCCAAGGCCGTGGGGCTCGCGGCCCGGGTGCCCGGCGTGGATGTCCACCTGTCCAGCGACACGCACGAGCGCACCTATGCCCCCATCGAGCAGGCGGGCACGTGGGTGGTGGAGCCCGGCGCGTTCGGCTCCTTCCTCGGCCGGCTGGACCTGTGGCTCGAGGAGGGGAAGGTGGTGGACCGCCGCTGGGAGCTCATCGAGCTGACCGCGTCGCGCTTCCCCGAGGACCCCGAGATGGCGCGGCAGGTGGAGGCCGCGCTCGCCACGCACGACGAGGCGCTCCTGGCGCAGGTGGGCCACACCGACGTGACGCTCGCGCGCTACGCGGTGGTGGAGAACCCGCTGGACAACATGCTGGCGGACGCCATCCGCGCCGCGGGCGGGACCGAGATTGGCCTGTCCAACGGCTTCCGCTTCGGCACGCCGCTGTTGCCCGGGCCCGTGCGCGAGGCGGACCTGTGGAACCTCTTCCCCGTCACCAACAAGTTGAAGACAGGCAAGGTGAGCGGCCGCCAGCTGCGCGCCTTCTGGGAGCAGGAGCTGGAGAACGTCTTCGCGAAGGACCCCGAGCATCGCTTCGGTGGATGGCTGCCGCGCCCCTCGGGGATGACGGTGCGCTTCCGCGCCGCCGCACCCAAGGGCCAGCGTGTCCTCGCGCTCGAGGTCGCGGGGGCGCCGGTGGTGGACTCGCGCCTGTACACCGTGACGGCCTGCGAGCGCGACGGCGACGCGCCGGACATGCTGTGTCGAATCCCCGGCGCGCTGGAGCCCCACGTGCTCGACCTGGACGCGCACGAGGCGGTGCGCCGCTTCCTCGCCGGCGCGCCTCGACTGAGCGACGCGCTGGAGGGCCGCGCGGTGGGCGAGGACCTTCCGGCCGTGCTCCGCACCCAGCAGGTCTCGCGGTGAGCCCCGCGCCGGACCCACGACGTCACGAACCCGGGCATGAGATGACCGCACCTGTCGCCGCTCCCTCCTCGACCGTCGTCACCGAACCCCAGGCGATGTGGCGCCGACGCCTGCCGGGCCTGGGGCTCGCCGCCGCGCTGGCGGGCGTCAGCTACGCGCTGGCGCTCCTGCCCGGCCTGAAGGTGGTGGGGCCGCTCACGGTGGCCCTGCTGCTGGGCATCTCGCTGCGGACGTCACTGGGGCTCTCGCCCGTGTGGAGGGAGGGCACGCGGTACGCGGCGCGCACGGTGCTGCGGCTGGGCATCGTGCTGATGGGGGCGCGGCTCGACTTCGGGCTGGTGGCGAAGGTGGGCCCGCGCGTGCTGATGCTGTCGGTGGCCGTCATCGTCGTCGGCATCCTCGGCATCCGGTGGGTGACGCGGCGCTTCGGCGTCCCGGAGAAGCTGGGGACGCTGCTGGCGGTGGGGACGTCCATCTGCGGCGCCAGCGCGGTGGTGGCCGCCAGCTCCGTCACGCGCGCGGAGGAGGAGGACACCACGCTGGCGGTGGGCCTGTGCGGCGTCCTGGGCACCGTGGGCGTCCTCTTCTACGTCTTCGTGGGGCCGCTCCTGGGGCTGAGTGACGCGCAGCTCGCCATCCTCTCCGGGGCCACGCTGCACGAGGTGGCGCAGGTGATGGCCGCGGCCTTCACGTTTGGCGCCGACGCCGGGGACCTGGGCACGCTGGTCAAGCTCACCCGCGTGGTGCTGCTGGCGCCGGCGCTCGTGGTGCTGGGGCTCGTCTCCGGGGTCGGCGGGAAGGTGCGCTACTCGCTGAAGGAGCCGCCCATCCCCTGGTTCGTCATCGGCTTCCTCGCGGTGGGCGTGCTGGGCACGGTGGGGGTGGTGCCCGCCTGGGCCCGGGCGTGGCTGTCCACCGCCAGCGTCTTCCTCATGGTCCTGGCCATGGCGGCCATGGGCCTGGGCACCCACCTGAGCATGGTCCGCCGCGCGGGCCTGCGCGTCGTCTACGCGGGGCTCGTCGGCTTCGCCGCGCTGGCCCTGTTCGCCTGGGGCCTCATCCACCTGCTGTCCATCCAGTAGTCCTCCCGCCGGAGTCCGTCCCGATGAATCGCCTCGTGTTGCTGCTCGTCACCTCGCTCGTCACCGTCCCCCTGGCCGCCTCCGGCTCGACGCCCTCCGAGTCGCGGCGGACGCCCGCGCCCCAGGGCAAGCTCGTCTTCGTGGCCACCACGGGCCTGGAGGACCTCGGCACGCTCTCCAGCGCCTTGCGCCACGCCAGGAGCGCGAAGGAGTCGGGGCACCTCTCGGACGTGGTGTGGCTCACCTACGGCCGCGCGGTGGTGGCGCTGGACCCGACGGTGAAGGCGGTGCCGGAGGAGGTCCGGCAGGCGGCCCAGGCCGCGAAGGCCGCGGGCGTGCGACTGGTGGCGTGCGGCACCGCGCTCCAGAAGTTCGGCATCGACCCGAAGAAGCTCCAGCCCCAGGCGGAGGTGGTGGACAATGGGGTGGCGGAGCTGGCGCGCCTGGTCGCCGAGGGGTATCAGCTCATCCGTTACTAGCGAGGCCGGGGCGAGCTGGCGCGCCCGGGGGGCCGCCCGAGCTCGCGGGCGGGCGCTCGGGCCCGTGGCCTCGGTTGCCGGGCGCTGCTCGCCGAGGCTGGCAGGGGA
The DNA here is from genome assembly GCF_020037055.1 of Myxococcus sp. AS-1-15. Classification (NCBI taxonomy): domain Bacteria; kingdom Pseudomonadati; phylum Myxococcota; class Myxococcia; order Myxococcales; family Myxococcaceae; genus Myxococcus; species Myxococcus sp. AS-1-15. The sequence goes on from NZ_JAIQDF010000028.1 coordinate 14,161, forward strand.
GGGCCCTCCAGGAAGGCGCGCAGGGGCTCCGACGTTCTTTCGAGGAGGAGGTGGGAGGCGGATGTCGACGCGAACCGACGAACAGTTGATGGAGGCCGCGCGCTCGGGAGATGGCGAGGCCCTGGACGAGGTCCTCACCCGGCACGAGAAGCAGGTGTATCGCTTCGGGCTGCGCATGTGCGGCTCGGAGGAGGACGCCAAGGAGGTCCTCCAGGAGACGCTGCTGTCGGCCTTCCGTGGCCTCCACGCGTTTCGCGGCGACGCGGCGCTGTCCACGTGGCTGTTCCAGGTGGCGCGCACGCACTGCCACCGCCTGCGCCGTCGTCGTGTGGGCGCGCCCGAGGACTTCCAGCCGCTCGACGCGCCCGAGGCCTCCAGGGTGGCCGCGGACGGGGCGACTCCGGACCAGGTGTCCCAGGTCCGGCAGCTGGGGGAGGTGTTGCAGGCGGCCATCCTCGCGCTGCCGGAGGCGCAGCGCGAGGTGCTCATCCTCCGGGACGTGGAGGGGCTGACGGCCGAGGAGGCCGCCGACGTGGTGGGCATCGAGGTGCGCGCCCTCAAGAGCCGGCTGCATCGCGCGCGGATGCAGCTGCGCGAGCACCTGGCCACCCTCCTGGGCCAGGAGGGCCCGGGGCAGCAAGCGGGGTGTCCGGAGCTGGCGCGGGAGCTGACGGAGGAGCTGGACCAGGCCGCCTGCATCCGCCTGGAGGACCACCTGTCACGCTGTCCTCGCTGCAACGAGGCCTGCGACGCGCTGAAGCGCACCGTCTCGTTGTGTCGGCGCATCCCCGGAGACGCCGTCCCCGCCCCGGTGCGCGCCGCGGTACGGCAGGCGCTGGCCCGCGCGGTGCCGGCGTGAGCCGCCGGGCCGCGCCCACCGCTCAAATCATGTTCCCCGCCGCCCACGAGCCCCACGCGGTGAGGCTGGTGTAGCTGACCTGCAGGTCCGCCAGCGTGAGCGGGACGATGTTCACCTTGCCGTCCGTCTTGCCCACGTTCTGCTCCGCCGCCGCGCGCCACTGGCTGACGTTCTTGGGCATGCCCCAGTGCTCGAAGATTTCCTCCCGCATCGCCTTCACGAACGCTCCGTCCTGGATGACGGCGCTCACCTCGGCGTCGAACTGCATGCTGCGGTAGGTCCAGTTGCTGCTCCCGATGAAGGCCAGCTTGTCGTCGACGATGGCCACCTTCGAGTGCACATACGGCGACTTCCCCTTCGCGCCGTTGAGCAGCGGTGAGTACATGCTGAACGACTCCGACTCGATGGCCGTGATGTTCTCCAGGTACTCCCACGTCCCCAGCCAGGCCGTCTTCAGCTTCCAGTGGACGCCCCGGTTCATGAACTGCGACGCCGGACGGAACGGCAGGTTGGGGTGCTTCCACGACTGCATCAGCGAGTCGTCCCCCGAATGCAGCCGCTTCTCCAAATCCGTGATGTACGTGTCGTTCTCCAGGCAGCCCAGTTTCTGGACCTGGGGTGACGGCGGCAGCAGCAGCGAGCGGCCGCTGAGAATCCACCCCTCGTAGCGCAGGCTGCAGTCCTTGAGGTCGCTGGCCTTCACCTTGCCGGCGCTCTTCGAGGTGAAGCTGGTCATCCCCGCCATCGCGATGGCGCGGAAGGCGAAGTTCATCACGTACGCGTACCCGCTGTAGTCCCCGAGCACCGTCTCCTTCGGGTGTGGGACCATCAGGATGATGCGCACCCCGCGCGCCGCGGCGGCGACCAGCGCGTCGATGATGCCCGGGTCCGTCAGGGCCTGGTTCTCCATGTAGACGAACTCCTTCGCCTTCTGGATGTGGCCCACCAGCTCCTTGCGGATGTCCCGCTCGGCCTTCTTGCCCTGGATGTCCGTCGTCACGAACGTCACGGCCTTGTCGCCGCCGCTCCTGTCCGGAGTGAGGGGCGCGGCGGGTGGCGTCTTGCCCGCCCACAGCTCCGACCAGTAGTGCCCCACGACGCGGTGGATGTCTCCCTTCAGGTGCACGGCCGCGTCGTGCCAGTGATTGGCCGCGTCATGCGTCGTGGCGGACTTGTAGTCCTCGCCCAGGTTCATCCCGCCCAGGAGCAGGTCCTCGCTGCCGGAGGTCTTGAACAGGGCAATCTTGATGTGGAGGCTGGTGAAGGGGTGCAGCGTGGTGCCCGCGTACGAGTGGTATTTGAACTCCAGGCTCCCGTCGGGGAACTTCCACTCCGTGAGCAGGTGCTTCCACTTGTCCAGCCACGCGGTCCAGTCCTCGCGCCAGAAGTGGTGATGCGGCACGAAGCACTCGGACTTCCAGCCGTTCCACAGGATGACCTGGACCTTCACCCCCGCCTTCGCGGCCGAGGAGAGCGCCTGCGCGAGCGTGCGCTGCGGCGCTCCGTCCACCGCGGGCAGCGTGAGTGACGGGTCCGCCTTCCAGTATGCCAGGCGGATGGTGGCGCCCTTGCCGTCCAGCTCCGCGCGGCGGATGTGCCGGTGCAGCTCGAGGAAGAACTTGTCACCGTCGAGGATGAAGTTCGCGGTGTCGCAGCTGGTGTCGACGCGCATCGTGGGGGCGTGCCGGTGCAACCCGGGGGCCACGCGCGGGGGCCGGGGGCGCGTCGTGACGCGACACGCCTCCGGGGGCTCTCGCGTTCAAGCCTGACGCAGGTGCGTTCCCGCGTGACGCCGGGCTACTTCCCCTCGAGCTCCGCCGCCCAGATGTCCTTCACGCCGCCGATGTGGTCGAAGGCGCAGTGGGTCGCACCGGCCACGACCTTCTCCTCCAGCGGGAAGGCGTAGCCGCGGAACGCGGTGAGGCTGGCCTGGATGTCGGTGAGGTGCTCGTCCTTGTCACCGTAGGCGTAGACCAGTCGCGTGGAGCCGCGCAGCTCGGGGCGCGTGCTGTCCCAGTCCAGCTTGCCGCCCCAGGGCGCCTCGCCGCCGCAGCCCAGCGCGTACACGCCCCGGTAGCGGTCGCCGTACCTGGGCAGGAAGCTCGCGGTGAGGAACACCGAGCCACCCGAGGAGCCGCCGAAGAGGATGGGCTCGTTGATGATGTTCCAGCCCTTGCGCAGGGCATCGAGCACCTCCACCAACGTGGCAGCGTTGTCACCCGCGAGGTCGCGGTCGGCCTCCGTCCCCTCCACGGCGCAGTTGGTCACCGAGGGCTTGGTCCACCACGCGCACTTGTTCGGCGCCAGCACGGAGACATAGAGCGTGTCGTTGTCGTAGGCCCACGGCGCCTGGAGGCGCGGCGCGGTGTCCCCCGTGTGCGCCCGGGCCCCATCGCCGTGCAGGTAGACGGCCAGACGCATCGGCGCGGGGACGATGCCCACCCGAGGCTCGATGATCTTCAGCTCCGCGCCCGCCACCTGCGCGACGCAGTACGGATACGTCTGGTTGTTGCTCGTCACCGAGCTGGTGCGCTCACAGGGCAGCTTTCCCGAACCTCCAGAGGTCCCCGGGCCCGCGTCCGGCTGGGGCGTGGGGCCTGCGTCACCCGAGCCCGCGTCCGTCCCCGCGTCGGTTCCGGAGTCCGAGCCATCGGGTGTTCCCGCGCCCGAGCCGGCGTCCGGCGTGGGCGTGGGGTCGGGGTCGTCCGAGCAGGCGGTGAGGGACAGGACGAGGAGGGCGGAGGCGAGGAAGCGGAGCATGGCGTGTCTCGACAGAGGAATGAGAACGGCTCCAGGCTACCGCGTCCCCACCCACACGGCGGCGTTATCCGCCACTGAGTTACCCCTGCCAGTGTTCACCGGTGGCCCTTGGGGCGTCCGTGCTCGTGTCGGGCCGGCTTGCGTGGACGCGGTGCTCGCATCGACGAGGCTCCTGGCGCGGCCCTCCACGCGACAATCCCTTTCATGCCACGCCTGGCAGATGCCTTGTGTCATTCGCCACGTGTACGGGGCGCGACGGCGTCGAGGGCTCGGTGCCGTGGGCGTGACGACCCGCTTCGGGCTCGGCTCGACCGCCGCGCCTCCGCGTCGTGGGGCGACGGCGGACCTCCCCGCGAAGGGCCGGGTGACGGGTCATCGGCGTGGCCCCGTGGGCTGGGCTTCGATGGGACGCCGTGGCTGACCGCACCGTGAGAGGGCGTCGATGCGCTGAGCGGCCGTTCATTCGTTCAGGACTTCACGCTCGTCCGCTCGTTCTGGCCTTGTTGGCAATGGTCATGGAGGGGCCCCAACGGTTCCGATGAGGCTGTCTTTCGACGGTGTCTACATATGCGGGGCCTCAATCAATCCCTTGCGGGCTGGAGGCGCGCACTGCCGGTCGCCGTGGCATGTCGCTGTAAGTCCTTGATGGGAGGCTGTCAGACCGAGGGGCAGGCGTGTGGGACGTCTGGCGCTGAAGCCTGATAGTCATCACCCGGCAATGATCGGAACGCCTCGCATCCGGGGAGGGAACGTTTTTTCCCTCCTTCCGATAATGAGGTGTCGATTCAGAAGGAAAAGGGGAGCGCCATGAGTCTGGCACCTACGGGTGGAGCAGGGTCTTCGAGCGCGGCCGCGGCGGCCGAGGCACAACGCAGGGCGGCAGAGGCGGCGCGCAGAGCGGCGGAAGAAGCCCGTAGGGCAGCAGAAGCGGCACGCAAGGCGGCGGAGGCGGCACGCAAGGCGGCGGAGGCGGCACGCAAGGCGGCGGAGGCCGCGCGCAAGCAGCAGGCGGAGGCGAAGAAGACGGCGGAGGCGGCGAAGAAGGCAGCGGAGAAGCCGGGCCAGAAGCCGGAGGACGCGAAGAAGACGCAGGCGGACGCGGCCGCGGCCGAGAAGGCGAAGAAGGCGGCGGATGAGAAGGCGGCCGCGGCGGCGAAGAAGCTGCAGGCGGCGGAGGAGCAGGTGGCCTTGTCGGCGAAGAAGGCCGAGGAGGCGATGGGGAAGGCGAACACGGAGGCGGTGAAGGAGAAGAAGCCGCAGCCGTACAGCCAGAAGGACATCGAGAGCGTCAAGCCGAAGAAGAACGAGCTGGTGTCGGCGTTCGACGGGACGGCGCGCAAGGCGGAGCTGGAGAAGCTGCTGGGGACGACGGCGCCACCGCCGGAGAACTCGGTGAAGCCGGTGGAGGGAGAGAAGCCGCCGGAGGCGCTGGACGCGCTGGACGCGAAGGATTTGCAGGACGCGACGAAGCTGAAGGACGGGGAGAAGTACAAGGACCCGTCGTCAGGCGCGACGTACGACGTGAAGAAGAACGCGCTGACGGGCGACACGACGCTGTCGGACGCGAAGAGCGGGAACACCGTCACGGTGAAGAAGGACGGCAGCTACACGTCCACGGTGACGGCGAAGGAGAAGGGGAAGGAAGGGGCCACCGGCGAGACGACGTGGACGAAGACGTCGGACGCGCAGGGGAAGACGACGGGGCTGGAGTCGAAGAAGAGCCAGACGCAGCAACACCCGGAGACCGGTGCCACCACCACGTCGTCGACGACGAAGTACGACGTGTCGAAGTCGCCGCCGAAGATTCAGAGCCGCACGGAAGAAATTCGGATGGAGAAGCCGCCGGCGTCGCTGGCGAACCGTCCCGGGACGCCGAAGGGCCCCGCGACGCAGACGACGCAGACGGACTACAACGAGTGGGGCATCCCGACCAGGCAGGTGAAGAAGACGGAGATCAAGACTCCGGGCTTCAACGCCGACGCGGTGAACGGCTTCGAGGCGGCGCAGAACAAGGCGCTGAACGACGCGTCGAAGGGTGAGGACCACCACAAGACGAACAACGCGCCGACGTCGCTGAAGCCGGGGGAGTCGAGCCTCACGGTGACGGAGGAGACGAAGTACAACGCCAAGGGCGAGCCGGCGGTCTCCACGCAGAAGACCGAGTCGGTGGCCACGCAGCCGCTGTCCTCCGACAAGAACGGCAATGGCGTGCAGGTGGTGCGCAATCAGCAGGAGGTGACGCGCGGCCCGAAGGACGCGGTGCTGACGGACTCGCTGCCGGCCGTGTCGCAGAAGACGCCGGGCAACGTCACCAGCAAGACCACCGTGACGGGGTATGACCCGGACGGCTCGCGCTTCGACGAGGGCCACGCCAATCGCACACAGACCGTCTCGCAGTCCTCGGGCACGGTGGACGCGAACGGGCAGTTGCAGATGAAGCACCAGCCGACGGAGGTGAAGAGCCTCCAGGAGGCGGGAGACAACCGCTGGAAGTACGACCACGTCGGCTTCGATGTTGATGCGAATGGCCAGGTGAAGAAGGACCAGGAGCCGAAGGAGCTGGACAAGGAGCGTCAGCTCCCCTGGTACGAGGACGCGAAGGACTTCGTCACCGAGGGACTCGGGGACCTGGCCGGGATGGCCGGAGACTTCGCCAAGGATGCGCTGGGCTTCGCGAAGGACGTCGTCCTCAAGCCCATCGACATGGCCATCGACCAGATCACCGCCCCCATCGAGGGCGCGGTGGCGGACGAAATCAAGAAGCTCAACAGCCCGGGCGATACCATCACGCTGAGTGGCAACCTCGACGTGAAGGTCGGCCTCAAGGCCGGCATCGACGGCGAGGTCGAGGTCGAGAAGACCGCCGATGGGAAGTACCAGCTGTCCGCGGAGGTGACGGGGGATGTCGGCGTGGGCCTGGTGGGCTCGGCGTCGGTGTCCGCGGGTGGCCGCGTGGAGATGAAGTTCGACACGCCGGAGGAAGCGGCGAAGGCGGCGGTCATCCTGGGCAAGGGACCTGCGGCGCTCGCGTCGGGTGGTGAAGACCACAAGTTCATGCTGGACCACCTGTCGGCGATGGAAGTGAACATCGGCGCCGAGGCGGAGGCGGGCCTGGGCGGCAAGTTCGGTCCCGCGAGCGCGGAGCTGTCGGCGAGCATCGGCGCGACGACGAGCTACCGGGTGGAGTTCGACAAGGGCAAGCCGACGAACCTGGTGCGCTCGATTGAAATCGAGGGCTCCGGCGCGGCGAGCATCGCGGGCGGCCTGAAGGGCAAGGCGGGCATCAACATCGGCGGCGAAGTGACGGGCTCCGTGAGCATGGAGACGTCGATTCCGCTGGATGCGAGCAAGGTGGACGCCAAGGACATGCTGGCGTTCATCGCGAGCCCGGCGACGGCGGCGTTCGCGGGGCCGGCGGAGACGAGCCTCTCCATCGAGGGCTCGGTGGACGCGGGCCCCGAGGGCCGCTTCTTCACCGCCGAGGTCAGCGGCCTGAGCGGCGAGGAGGTGCAGACCATCACCAAGAACCTGGTCAACGGCAACTTCGACAACGCGTTCGAGGGTGTGAAGGTCGACGCGCAGTTCACCACGGGCTCGTTCAAGGACCGCGAGCTGGGGGTGGGCGCGAAGCTGGGTGTCGTGGACTTCGAGGTCAACGCGCGCCACCGCGACGTCACGGCCGAGGGCGGCAGCGGCAACGGCGGCACCACGGTGAGCCTGGGCGGTCGTCGGCGCAATGGCACCAACGGCTCCGATGGGTCGAACGGCTCCAACGGGAGCAACGGCAGTGACGGCACCAACGGCTCGAACAAGCCGGGCTCGACGACGGGCACGGACTCCAAGCCGGGGACCACGACGGGGACGGACTCGCGCCCGGGGACGACGACGGACACGCGTCCGGGCACGACCACGAACCCGGAGCAGGCGGGCCGTCCTCCGCAGAACCGCGTGGAGAACCGGCCCACCGAGTTCCGCGTGAATCCCGCGACGGGCCAGCTCATCCCGGTGCCGCGCACGAACGGCCCGGAGAACACGCGCCCCACGCAGCCCGAGGTGGGCACGGACAACACGGGCCGTCCGCCCGTGCCCGTGGTGCGCAACCCCGAGCTCAACGGGCGCACGACGCAGGTCCGCTACGACAACGGCAAGGTGCACATCGAGGCGGGCCCGGACGCGACGAAGGAGGACATCCAGGCGCACATGGAGACCGCGCGCGTCCTCCAGCGCTACGAGGGCACTCTCGGCAAGGTGCGCCAGCTCGTCGACAAGGTGAAGCAGGCCATCACCGGCATGCCGGGGTACGGCACGCAGGGCTTCGAGTCGCGGCTGGAGGTGCAGAAGCTCAACGGCATCCTCAAGAGCCTGGAGGCCACGCAGGCGCAGCTCAATCAGGCGGTCAACGGCGCGACGGGGAAGTCCACGCCCGCGACGGCCGCGCAGCTCAAGGACCTGGAGCAGCGCATCGCCAGCGCCGAGCGTCAGCTCACCGAGCACGCGGCGCAGGTGGATTCGTTGACCTCGGGCCGTGGCTACGTGGCCATGAAGGACGACACCTCCAAGCCCCCCGAGGAGCGGATTCGCGCGGCCCTGGAGAACACGCCCCCCCGGCTCTATCCGCCGGAGCTGCGTGAGCAGTTCACCCAGGACCCGAAGTTCCGCGAGTTCTTCACCTCGATGACCCCGGGTGAGCAGCAGGTCGCGCTCGAGCGCCTGTCCACGCGGCGCTACACGCCCGACCAGCTCACCACGGAGATGACGCGGATGCGTGAGCGGCTCTCCCAGGCCGCGGGTCCGATGAGCCAGGACGCGAACCCCGCGGACCGCACGCCCGAGCAGCGCGCCGAGGTCCTCCGGGACTTCCGCGAGGTGAACGGCAAGGCGGGCATCTACCAGACGTATGTCTCGGACTCGAACCTGGCCGCCAACCAGGCGCAGGTCACCGCCATCCGCGACAACCTGAACGCCTTCAACCCCGACTCGATGATTGTCGTGGAGCGCGGCGGCGCCTTCCTCGGCGACGTGCTGACGCACGGTGACCCGGGGCTGGCGGACAAGACGACGACCATCCAGAAGGCCAAGGGGACCCAGCCCTACGACAAGATCCGCGCGGAGCTGGAGCAGAAGATCGCCAACGGCGAGACGCGCTTCGCCTTCGTCGATGCCTACATGGGGGGTGGCTTCGCCAAGGGCCTGCAGAAGGTCCTGGAGGATGTCAGCAAGGCGCACCCCGACAAGGACCTGCAGTTCCGGGTCGCCTGGATGCGGGAGGAGCTTGGGTTCGAGGAGCAGGTCCCGTCCATCGGGAGTGATGACGGCCGTCCGACGCTGAGGCTGCCGAGCTCCGGGCTGCCGGACTCGGGGAACATCAGCCACCTGGAATTCAACGTGCCGCTCGTTATCGGGGATGACGCCCCCGCGCTTCAGGACACCCGCGTGCCCGGGCAATCGATTAAGATCTTCGACAGCGAAGGGCGGCTGAAGGTCGTGAATCCACGGGAAGGTGAGAGCACACGCGAGTTGATCATCCGCGTGCTCAACGGAGAGGACAGCTAAGTCATGGCGCTGGCATGTCGCGAGTATGTGACGCCCTATCGCGCGGGCACGAGGAAGGACGACTACGAGCGGCTCGTGGCGCTCAAGCAGGCGCTCGACCCCCTGCTGCAACAGCGCAAGAGCCTGCGCTTCAAGGCGAAGGCGTTCCACAAGGTGGAGGAGCTGGAGGATGAGCTGCTCGACCCGAAGGCCATCCTGAAGGTGTCCGGAGGCGAGCTGCCGGTCATCTGGTTGAACCTGACCTACACGCCCGGAGACGTGACGGCCGAGGCGCTGCAGCCGCTGGAGAAGCAGTTCAACCTGCGGCTGCTGGGCGAGTTCGTGGACGAGAAAGCGGTGTGAGCTTCACCGGAGTGCCCGGTTCCACCCGAGGCACTCCGCTGGACTCATCGTTCCTCATCGAGGCCCGGGCGGACTTCCTCCGCTCGGGCCTTCGTTCGTCGAGGGGCATATCTCGGCGAAGCGACCGCGCAGAATGAAGGCACGTCGCCTCGAGCAGGGCGTGAAGTGGCGCGGCCGGGCCTCACCGCCCGGTCGCCGCCACCTCGCTCCAAAGGCTGTCACCCTCGAGCACCGCGCCCAGCGGTGCTCGCCGCTCCGCTACACGCAGCAGCACGGCGGCGAGCTGGTCCAGGTGAATCGGGCGCAGCCCGCGCAGCGGCTTCAGCTTCGCCAGCGTGCGCAGGATGGCGGGCGGGTGGTGGTACTCGCCCTCGAACGCGGGCGGACGCACCACCGTCCACGGGATTCCACTCTCGCGCACCAGCCGCTCCGCCTCGGCCTTCGCCTTCAGATACGCGCCCACCGGCCGGCCCGCGCCCACCGAGCTCAGCAACACGATGTGGTCCACGCCCACGCGCCGGGCCGCCTCCACCAGGTGCCGCGTCGTGCCGATGTCGCTCGTCTCGTACGTGTCCCCGGACCCGAAGCGCTTGCGCATCGTCCCGATGAGCTGGAGCACCGTCGTGCTCCCCTTCATCGCCTCCGCCAGCTCGTCCCCGCGCGCCAGCTCCACCAGCGCCTTGCGCGGCCAGCTCTTCGCCGGCTCCGTCTGGGCGCTCTTCGGACGCACGTGCGCGATCAACGGCACGTCCCGCTCCAGCGCCTGCTTCACCACGTTGCGCCCCGTGGCCCCCGTGGCTCCAGCGACGAACAGAAGACGGGAGGGCTCGGTCATGGCGCGCGGACTCCGACAGACAAGAGGGGAAGAGGCCCGCTCTTTCAGCACACCGGCCCCCTCCTGCCCAGCCCCACGGCGCTCCACCGTGCTCAGCGAGACACCTGCCCCGTGTCCCCCACCTCCCGCGCGCGCGACAGGTCCTCCAGGAAGAACGCCTCCATCTGCCTCGCCGCGTCCAGGTCCTCCAACACCAGCGAGCCCTCCTCCAGGATGTTGAACGACAGCGGGTCGTAGTTGATGGACCCCACCAACACCAACCGGTCATCCACCAGCATCGTCTTCGCGTGCATCATCGACGGCTGGTACTCCCAGACGCGCACCCCCGCCTTCAACAGCGCGTCGTACGTCGCCCGCTGCGCCACCGTGACGAACTTCTGGTCGTTGATGTCCCCCGGCGCCAGCACCCGCACGTCCACGCCCGCGCGCGCCCGCTCCTGGAGCAGCTCCGACAGCGGCCCGTTCGGCGTGAAGTACGACTGCGCAATCCACAGCCGCTTCGTCGCCGCGCGCACCAGCAGCTGCGTCAGCCGCTCCGCCCGCGTCACCTCCGGGTTCGCCGTGCTCCCCACGAACGCCGCCCAGCCCTCACCCGCGCCATCCAGCCCCGGCACCGGCAGGGAGAGCGTGGGGAAGTCCTCCGGCGGCAACAGCTCCCCCGTCGTCTCCTGCCAGTTCTCCGCGAACGCCTGCTGCATCTGCTCCACCACCGGGCCCGTCACGCGCGCGTTCGTGTCGCGGTACTCGCGCTCACTCAGGCCGTTGCCCAGCCACTCGTCCTGGATGGCCAGTCCCCCGGTGACGCCCACCCGCCCGTCGACCACCAGCACCTTGCGGTGGTTGCGCGCCAGGTTCTCGTCCGCGGGCAGCGGGCGGAACAGGTGCGCCCGACACCCCGCCGCCTCCAGCCTCGGCTTCACCTCCGCCTCGAACCCCGCGCTGCCGAACGGGTCCACCATCACCCGACACGCCACGCCCGCGCGGGCGCGCTCGGCCATCGCCTCCACCATCCGGTCCGAGGCCCGCCCCGGCCGCCAGATGAACATCACCAGGTTCATGGAGACCTTCGCCCGGCGAACCTCCTCCACCATGACGTCGAACACGTCCCCGTTGTTCGTCCACGTCAGGTGGTTGCCCGGCGCCATGCGCACGCCCACCGTCTGGTAGAGCGCCACCGCGAAGTCCGGCCCGCGCGAGCCCACCTCGCCCTTGAGCTGGAACACCCGCGGCCGCTCCTTCGTGCACGCGACGGGACACCCCGTCACGGCCACCGCCGCCACCACCAGCCACGCCATCCACCACCGCATGCCCCTCCCAGCTAGGCACTGGCGGCCCCCGCTTCACCCCCGGGGACGAGACAAATGTTCACCAGAGGATGTCTCGACCCACCCAGGACCTCGGCAACCTGTCGGATGCGGCGCGCGCTGTCGGCTGGCTAGCATGCCGACCGCCTTGGACACCCGCGAGCCGCTCGTCTTCCCCCAGAGCTTCGAAGGACTCATCCGCGCGCTGGGAGACCAGCTCGACGAGCGCTGCGTCGGACGGCTCAAGCAGGTGGGCGTCGACACCCAGGGGAAGCTCGCCCCCGCCTATCCCCTGGAGGTGTGGCTGGGCGCGCTGAAGGTCGCCGCCGACACGCTCGCCCCCCAGCTCCCACTGGAGGAGGGCGCCGCCGTCGTGGGCCGCCGCTTCGTGGAGGGCTTCAGCGGGACGCTCATCGGCGGCGCGCTGCTCACCACCGTGCGCCTGTTGGGCCCTGAACGCATGCTCGCGCGCATGACGCGCAACCTGCGCACGGGCACCAACTACCTGGAGGCCACGCTGGAGCCCCGAGGGCCCGCGCACTACGCGCTCACCTGCCGCCCCGTGGTGGTGGCGGGCTTCTACGTGGGCCTGTTCCTGGCGGGCCTGGAGGCCAGCGGCGCTCGCCACCCCTCCGTGCAGGTGGTCCGTCGGCAGGGCGAGGAAGCGGTGTACGACATCGCCTGGAGCTGAGCGTCCCCCGCCGGGGCGTGATAGGGGAGCGGCGTCCATGTCCACGACGCCCTCTTCGTCCTCCGCCCGGTTCTCCGACACCCAGGTCCAGCTCTCCACCACGCTGCGCGCCCTGGCGGCGCGACTGCCCGAGTCGCTCACGGTGCGTGAGCTGATGCAGGCGTGCGGCGAGCAGGGCCTGCTGCTCTTCTGTTGCATCCTGACCTTCCCCTTCCTCCTGCCCGTGTCCATCCCGGGCGTCTCCACCGTGTTCGGCGCGCTCATCGTGCTCATCGGCGTGGGCGTGACGCTCAACCGGGTGCCGTGGCTGCCGCGCAAGCTGCAGGAGAAGATGCTGTCGCGCGCGTCGCTGCAGCCCGCGCTGGAGAAGGGCGCGGACGTGTTCACCAGGGTGGACCGGCTGAGCAAGCCGCGCCTGCTCGCGCTCACCCACGGCGCCAGCACCAACCGCTTCAACGGGTTCATGCTCTTCGTCGCCGGCGTGCTGCTGATGATGCCCTTCGGCTTCGTGCCCTTCAGCAACACCCTGCCCGCGCTGGCCGCGCTGTTCTTCGCCATCGGCATCCTGCAGCGCGACGGCTACGCCATCCTGGCGGGCCACGGCATGACGCTGGGCACCATCATCTACTTCGGCGCCCTCATCTTCGGCGCCGTCCAGGGCGGCCGCAGCCTGGCCAGCCTCATGGGCGGCTGATACTCCCGGTGGGTGGGCCTCCTGCCCCAGGGGGCAACGGGAAGTCCGGAGGGTGCCGGGTGTGTAACAACCCGTGTATCACTGTAAGGAAACCAACCCCCCGGATTCCCTGAAACTTCGTTATCATCGCCGGCGGGCGGCCCCCCGCACATGCGTTACATCCCATTCGATGCGCCACAGCCTCGTTCCGAGGAACCCGCGCGCCTGTCCGGCGACGGCGAGGTCGTGGGCGGCCGCTACCGCATCATGGAGTTCCTGGGGCGGGGCGGCGCGGGCACGGTGTGGCGCGCGCAGGACCTGCTGACGGGCCCGGTCGCCATCAAGCGGCTGCACAAGACGGTGGAGGACCTGGTGCGGCTGCCGCCGGGTGAGAACACCCCGTCCTCGGCGGCCCGGCACGAGCTGGCGCTGTCCCTGGCGCACGAGTTCCAGACGCTCGCCTCGGTGCGCCACCCGCATGTCATCAGCGTGCTGGACTACGGCTTCGACGCCGAGCACCGGCCGTACCTGGCCATGGACCTGCTGGAGGACGCGCGGCACCTGGTGAAGGCCGGCGCCCACCAGCCGCTCGACGTGCAGGTGGAGCTCTTGGTGCAGACGCTCCAGGCGCTCGCGTACCTGCACCGCCGGGGCATCATCCACCGGGACCTGAAGCCCGCCAACGTGCTGGTGGCGCGCGGCCAGGTGAAGGTGCTCGACTTCGGGCTGGCGGTGGGGCGCGAGCAGGTGCACCGCGCGCAGCCGGGCGGCACGCCGGGCTACCTGGCGCCGGAGCTGTTCGAGGACGAGCCGCCCTCGGAGGTGACGGACCTCTTCAGCGTGGGCGCCATGGCGTGCCAGATGATTTTCGGGCGGCTGCCCTTCGACGGGAGGGCGCCGGCCGCGCCCGCGGACTTCCCCGAAGCGCTGCACGCGGTGCTCGAGCGCATGGTGTCGAAGGACGCGCGCCAGCGGCCCCGGAGCGCGGACGAGGTGATTGCCGCGCTGTGCGCCGCGACGCGCCGGCCGCTGCCCGCCGAGTCCGTCACCACGCGCGAGAGCTTCCTGCAGGCCGCGCGCTACGTGGGCCGCGCGCGCGAGCTGTCGCTCCTGTCGTCCGTGCTGGACCAGGCGCTGCTGGGGCGCGGGGGCGGGCTCCTGGTGGGCGGGGAGAGCGGCGTGGGCAAGTCGCGCCTGCTCGACGAGCTGCGGCCCCTGGCGCTGGTGCGCGGCGCGGTGGTGCTGCGCGGCCAGGCGGTGGCGGCGGGCGGCAGTCCGTACCAGGAGTGGCGGCCGGTGCTGCGGTGGCTGTCCATCCTCACGCCGCTGGATGACCGCGAGGCGAGCGTCCTCAAGCCGCTGGTGCCTGATTTGGATGCGGTGCTGGGGCGGCCGGTGCCGGACCCTGCGGACCTGGGCGCGGAGATGGCGCAGGCGCGCCTGCTGCAGGTCGTGGAGGACATCTTCGCCCGGCTGACGCAGCCCACGGTGGTGCTCCTGGAGGACCTGCACTGGGCCCACGGGGAATCGCTGCTGCTGTTGTCCCGGCTGGCGGCGCGCGCCACCGGGTTGCCATTGCTGCTGCTGGGCAGCTTCCGCGACGACGAGGCCCCGGGCCTGCCCGCCCAGCTGCCCGCGCTGGACGTGCTGCGCCTGCCCCGGCTGGACGCGGGGGAGATAGCGGTCCTCAGCGAGTCGATGATTGGCCCGGCCGGCGCGCGGCCCCACCTGGTGGAGCTCTTGCGCCGCGAGACGGAGGGCAACCCGTTCTTCCTGGTCGAGGTGGCGCGGGCGCTGGCGGAGGAGGCGGGCGGGTTGGACCGGCTGGGCGACATGCCGCTGCCCGAGCGTGTCTTCGCCGGTGGCGTGCGGCGGCTGGTGCGTCGTCGGCTGGAGAAGGTGTCGGCCAGCTCGCGGGACCTGCTGCGCGTGGCGGCCATCGTCGGACGGCAGGTGGACGTGACGCTGCTGCGGCACGCGGCGCCCGGCGTGGACGTGGAGCGGTGGCTGTCCTACTGCGCGGGGGCGGCGGTGCTGGACGTGGCGGACGGGCACTGGAGGTTCGCGCACGACAAGCTGCGCGAGGGCGTGCTGGAGGAGCTGGCCGCCGCGGAGCGTCCCCTGCTGCACCGCCGCGTCGCGGAGGCGATGGAGGCGGCGTACGGCGAGGGCTCCGCGCGCACGGCGGCGCTCTGCTACCACTGGGGTGAGGCGGGCGACTTCGCGCGCGAGGTGGAGTACGCGCAGAAGGCCGGCGAGGAGGCCCTGCGGGTGGGCGCGTGCCGGGAGGCGCTGCCGTTCCTCGCTCGCGCGCTGGAGCGGGTGTCCCCGAAGGACGCGCTGCGGCTGGGCCACCTGGAGGCGCTGCTCGCCGAGGCGCGCTTCCAGCTGGGCGAGCTGGAGGCGTTCCGCGGCCACGCGGAGCGGGCGCTCAGGCACTTCGGCTGGCCGGTGCCGACGACGCGCGTGGGCTGGGCGGTGGGCACGCTGATGCAGATGGGGGTGCGGCTGGTGCAGAGCGCCCGGCCGGACGCGCAGGGCGTGGAGTCCGAGGAGCGGCGGCGCGTGCGGCGCGTGGCGGGGCGGCTGCTCATGCGGCTCACCGACGCGTTCATCTACGGGCAGGAGGCGCTGCCGGTGCTCTGGTCGGGCCTGCGCATGCTGAACCTGTGCGAGCCGGCGGGCGCGTCCCCGGAGCTGGCGCGCGGCTACACCAACATGGCGGTGGTGGCGGGCGCGGTGCCGGTGCGTCCGGTGGCCGAGGCGTGGGTGGGCCGCGCGCGCGAGGTGGCCGAGCGCGTGGGCAGCCCCGCGGACCTGGCCTACGTGCTGTGCCGCAACGCCGTGTACGCGACGTACATGGCGCGCTGGGCGGAGGTGGAGGCGTGGCTGGAGCGCGCCACGGGCATCGTCGACTCGGTGGGGGACCTGCGGCTGGCGGAGGAGTGCCGCGCGCTCTACACCGTGGTGGGGTGCTACCAGGGCAAGTTCCAGCGGGGGCTGCCGCTGATGGACTGGCTGGAGAACTCGGCGCGTCGGCGCGGGGCGCTCCAGACGCAGCACTGGGCGCTGCACTACCAGGCCCACATCCACCTGCGGCTGGGCGACCACCTGAAGGCGCGCGCGGCGCTGGAGCAGACGGTGGTGTGGACGGAGGCGCAGGGCGGCCTCACGGACCGCATCATCCTGGACGGCACGCTGGCGCTGGTGCGGCTGCGCGAGGGCGACGTGGCGGGCGCGCGCGCGGCGGCGGAGAAGGCGCTCGCCAAGCTCACCGCGGGCAAGTCGGTGGCGCACTTCGTCTACTTCGGCGTCACCGCGGTGGCGGAGGTGCTGCTCACGCTGTGGGAGCGCGACGGCGGCAAGGACACGTCCCTGGTGCGGGGCGCTCGCGAGGCGTGCCGCGCGGTGGAGGGCTTCGCCCGGGTGTTCTCCTTCGCCGAGCCCGCGGCGAAGCTGTGGCGCGGCTGTGAGGCGTGGCTGTCCGGCGATGCGCCGCGCGCGCACGCGGCGTGGCGCGACTGTGTGGCCTTGGCCATGGCGAAGGGCACGGCGTACGAGGAGGCCCGGGCGCGACTGGAGCTGGCGCGACACCTGCCCTCGGAGGACCCGTCGCGTGGGCCCCACCTGACACGGGCACTGGAGCGCTTCGAACAGATGGGCACGCGGGACGACGTGGCGCGCGCGAAGGTGCTACGAGGCTCGGGTGTCTAGTGGATTGAAGGCAGGGGATGTCCCGCTGGTGACGTGTCCGGACTGCGGCGGGACGCTGGTGTTCCACGGCCAGGAGGAGGAAGGGCGCCTGGCGTGGGGCTGGCTTCGCTGCGGTGGCTGCGGCGAGCCGTGGCCGGTGAAGCGGGGCCTGGCGCGGCTGTATCGCGAGGACGCGGTGCGCGGCACGGACCGGCTGATGCGCGTCATCTACGACGGGCTGCCCGCGCTGCATGACCCGCTGACCACGGTGCTCACGCCGCTCTTCCAGTCCGTCTCCGAGTCGAAGATGCGCGCGGGCTACCTGCGGCGGTTGGAGCTGGGCGCGCTCCGGCCGCACGCGGACGGCACGCCGCTGCGCATCCTGGAGGTGGGCGTGGGCGCGGGGGCGAACCTGCCGCTCATCCGCCGCGAGCTCGTCACCGGCCAGGAGGTGGAGGTGTGGGGCGTGGACCTGAGCGAGGGGATGCTGGGCCGCTGCCAGCAGCGCCTGCGCAAGGGGCGCTACCCGGGCGTGCGACTCTTGATGGCGGACGGACACACGCTGCCGTTCCGCGCGGGCCTGTTCGACCGCGTGCTGAGCGTGGGCGGCATCGGCAGCTACCGCGACCCGGCCGCGGGCCTGCGGGAGCTTGGCCGCGTGGCGAAGCCGGGCACGCCCGTGGTGGTGGTGGACGAGCAGCTGGACGCGGGCCGCCGCCCCTCGCTCTTCCAGCGCGCCGCCTTCCGGGCCATCACGTTCTACACGCGCGACGCGCACTGCCCCCGGGAGCTGTTGCCCTCGCGCGCCGAGGACGTGCTCGAGGAGCAGGTGTCGCCGTTCTTCTACTGCCTGCGCTTCCGGATGCCCGAGCCCGTCGCCGCGCCCGTCACGGGTTGAGCACCAAATCGAGCAGCCGCAGCGTCATGCCGCCGCTGTAGTCGATGGTGGCGCCGTTGAACCAGCCCGCCTCGTCGCCCACGAGCACGCTGACGAAGTCCGCCACCTCCTCCACCGTGCACATGCGCCCCGCGGGGTTCATCCGCGCGTGGGCCTCCTCCAGCCGGGCCAGCGCCTCGGGTGAGTACACGTGCTTGAGCGCGGGCGTGAGCACCGTGCCGAACTTGAGCAGGTTCACCCGGTGGCCCTTCGCGCCCAGCTCCAGCGCCAGGTAGCGCACGTACATCTCCAGCGCCGCCTTCGACGCGCTGATGAGCCCCGTGTTCGACAGGTGTGTCTCATCCAGGGAGTTCTGCAGGCCGAGCAGCCGCGCGCCCGGCGCCAGCATGTCCGCGGCCACCAGCGCCTGCGTCCAGTACACGAACGAGTGCGCCATGGTGTCGAACGTCCTGCGGATGCGCCGCGTGTGCAGCCGGTCCTCGCCCTCGGACAGGAAGCGCCCCACCGAGGCGCCCGCAATCGAGTGGACGAAGAGCTTCACCGAGCGCGGCCCCGCCACCTCCCGCAGCGCCAGGACGCCCGCCTCCGCCGCCTCGGGCGTGGACGCGTCCGCCTGCCACAGCCGCGCGCGCCGGCCCGCCTCCCGCACCTGCCGCTCCACCTGCGCCGCGTTGTCCGCGTAGCGCCCCCGGTGCACCCCGAAGACATCCAGCCCGGGCTTCTTCGCCACCGCGTGGGCAATCGCCGCGCCCGTGCCCGAGGAGACCCCCAGGATGAGCGCCCAGCGTCGCCCCTGCGTATCGGGGGGCTCCCCTTCCGAGTCCTTCATCTCACCACTGCCTTCCCTGCCACTCGCGCGGGGCTCCGGCCGCGTGCCCGGTCCAACAGCGCCTGCACGGCGCCCGCCACTTCCCCGTGCGCCTGCAACATCGACGCGCGGTCACCCGCGTCGAAGTCCGGCGCCAGGTGACGCGTGAGCGGCTCGCCCACCCACTGCGTCATCTTCACGGGGAAGGGCAGCGACAAGGGCCACACGCCCGTCGCCCCCACCCCCAGCCACAACGGCAGCCGCGCGGGCATCCCCACGCGCCGCCCCAGCGCATAGCCGTCGTTGAGCCCCAGGAATGCGTCATCCATGCCGCTGCCACCCACGGGGACGATGGGCAGCCGGTAGCGCACCGCCAACCGCAGATAGCCCAGCCGCTCGCCCCAGCTCACCCGGTAGCGGTGGCGGAAGCTGCGGCACCCCTCGCGTGTGCCACCCGGTTGCAGCAGCACATGCTCGCCCCGGGCCACCGCCTGGGCGAGCCGCGCGTCATCGCCGGTGACGAAGCCCAGCCCGTCCGCCACCGCGCGCATGCCGGGGATGCGGTCGAACGCACCGTGCGCCACGCCGTGCGGCAGGTAGCCCAGGCGCTCGTGCAGCGTCACCGTCAGCATGCACAGGTCCACCGCCAGGGGCCGCCCGTGGTAGCCGACGATGAGCTTCGCGCCGGGCCGGAGCAGCGGCTCCAGGTTCACCACCTCGTAGCGGTGGTAGCGCTGGAGGAGCTTGAAGAAGCCCAGCCACGTGGCGAGGGGCAGCCCCCCGGCGCGTCTCATCCCCCCACCTGGTACAGCACCGCGCCGTGCGCGACGCCCGCGCCCACGCCCACCAGCAGCACGCGGTCCTTTGGCTTCAGCCGCTTCGTGCGCCACAGCACGTCCAGACACGTGGGCAGGGACGCCGAGCCCACGCTGCCCAGCGTGTCCACCACGCGCACGCTGCGCCGGGCCTCCACGCCCATCGCGTCCAGCACCGCGTCCAGCATCCGCCCGTTGGGCTGGTGCGTCAGCACCCACTCCACGTCGCGCAAGGCCACCTTCGCCCCGTCGAGCACCTCGCGCGTCGCGCGCACCAGCGCGTCCAGCGCCACCCGCGTCATCTCCTTGCTGGGCGTCAGGAATCGCATCCGCTCCAGCCGGCCCGTCGCATGCGGGTTCTCCAGCACCACGTCCGTGGGCAGCGAGCCGTCGTTGCCCAGCGCCACGCCCAGCACGCCCTCGTCCGGGCGCCCCGTCCCCAGCACCGCCGCCGCCGCCGCGTCCCCCAGCACCAGGTAGGGCCGAGGGTCCTCCGGCGTCGTGGTGCGCGACAAGAGCTCCACCGACACGATGCCCACCGGCCCCAGCCCCGTCGCCACCGAGCGCGCCGCCAGGTCGAACGCGCTCAAAAAGCCCATGCACGCGTTGCTCAGGTCCATGGCGTCGCAGCTGCCCGACAGCCCCAGCGCCGCGGCCACCCGGTTCGCCGTGGCCGGCGTGGTGACGTCGCCGCCCATGGAGCTGACGCAGAAGATGCGCTTGAGCGCGCGCGCCGGAAGCCCCGCCGCGTCCAGCGCGCCTCGCAGCGCTTGCGCCGCCACGTCCGCGGCCTGGGTGCCCGGCGGCGCGAAGTGACGCGTGTGGATGCCCGTCTTGCGCATCACCTCGGCCACGTCCCGCCCCACGCGCGCGCACAGCTCCGCCGTCGTCACGGCGGGGCCCGGTCTCAGGCTCGCCGTGCCCAGGATTCTCACGGGAATCATGCGGCCTGCTGGCCTCCGCGGTGCCGGCCGTTCGGGCCACAGTGCGCGCGCATCTGCTCCCAGTGCGCCTTGAGCTCGGTGAGCCTCTCCGCCAGGGCTTCGTCCGTGGCGGCGCGCTCCAGGATGTCTCGCGCCTTGGTGAACTCCATCGCCGTCCTCAGCGGAGTGTCCGCTGACTGGATGTCGTAACTCACGTCCGCCATCAAGCTCTCCGCGTCGCCGCTGCGATGCAACAGCAACACACCGCTGGCGACCAGGTCCAGCGCCCTTGAGACAGGATTGAGATTCGCCAGGAAGCGGCCCGCGCGGGATTGCGGCATCCACGCCGGCTCGCGCACGCCGAAGGGGAAGATGTTGCTGGAGAACACGAGGTCCGCTCCCGCGCTCACCAGCACGTTCGCGGGCACCATGCTGGTGAAGGCCCCGTCCACGTAGCGTGCGGGAGGCACCACCGTGGGCGCCCACATCCCGGGCGCCGACCCGCTCGCGCGCACGGCCTGTGCCACGTGTCCGCGCTCCAGCGCCATGCACTCGCCGCGCGTCAGGTCCGTGGCCACGGGCAGGAAGTGGATGGGCAGCTCCTCCAGCCCCACGTCGCCCAGGTCCCCGGTCACCAGGTGCTCCAGCGAGTACGTGGTGACGACGGCCGCCATCGCCGCCAGCGACAGCCGACGGCGCATGGCCTGCTCCTCCAGGCGTCGCAGGCCCGACAGGCCATTGTGTCCATCCAGCGCCGTGCCACAGAAGTACGCTCCCACCAACGAGCCCATGCTCGAGCTGCTGATGAAGTCCACCGGCACGCGGTGCTCCACCAGCCAGCGCAAGATATGCACGTGGTAGAAGCCCCACACGCCGCCGCCGCTGAGCGCCAGCCCCACGCGCCGGTGGGTGATGGCCCGGGCCCAGCGCGACAGCGCGTCCCGCTCCGCGCAGCCCAGTCGCAGCGCCGCGAGCGGACGGTCGTCCACCTCCAGCCCCTCCAGTCGTCCCACGTCCAGCCTCAGCCGGCACGGCTGCAACACGTGCGTGCCCGCGCCGGGCCTGTCCTGGGGCCGCCCCTCCAGCGCGGCGCTCCGGGGCGGGCGCACCGGGTCGATGAGCACGGTGGGCAGCACCCGGCCTTTCGCCAGACGGAACTCGCGCGTGGGCTCGTGGCGCGGCACCAGGGCCACGTGCTTGTCCACCAGGAGCGCGCCCTCCGCCAGCTGGCACCCGTCGAGGAACACGTAGTGCAAGTCGCCCTCCCGGGCGAACTCGCGCAGGCGCTCCAGGCCCAGCCGTCCCGGGGCGCCGCGCTGGGGGGCGGGCACCCAGGCGCGCAGCACGCCGTCCGCGCCCTTCACCGGGGCGGGCTCGCACGTGCCCGGCTCCGCGGTGCGCACCAGCAGCACCCGGTCCTTGAAATCGTGGGTGATGACCTTGGCCACCAGCTCGATGAGCCGCGACAGCGGCGCGCCCGTCACCTCGCTGGAGAAGGTGACGACCTCCACGTGGGGCAGCGGGTCCGGCTGCGGGGGGGGCTCGGCGTGCGCCAACAAGCGCTTGAGGTCCTGTCTCAGGCCCGCGCGCGCGTGGACGAGCGCCCACACCGCGTCCCTGGGGAAGAACAGGCCCTTGCAGGCGGTGGCCGCGCGCGCGGTGACGGAGTAGTGGCCGCCCATCAACGCCTCGAACCCCAGCGGCGTGCCGGGGCCGAGCGTCAACAGGAGCTCACCGTCGCGGCGGGCCTCCAGCTCTCCCTCCAACAGCAGGAAGAAGCCGTGGGCCTCCTGGCCCTCCTCGCACAGCACCGTGTCCTGTGCCCAGGCGACGTCCCAGGCCAGGTCGAGCAGTTGGAGGAGGACGGTGTTGCTGGTGTGGCGCAGCGCGGGAGCGCGCTTGAGCGCATACAGCCGACGACGCTGGACGTCGAGGGGCATGGAGCGGGCCATGAATCGACGGAGGATAGCGAACCCTCCGGCGTGGGATATTGGGTCGTATCAGCCCCGCCATGGACATCAGGCGGGCTGCGGTCGGGGCGGCTCCGAGGGCGGCGGTGTGCCTCCGCCTGGAGGCCGTGCGTGCTCGTGCCGCTTGAGCAGCCGCGAGCGCGCGGACTCCACCACCGCGTACAGCACGGGGATGAAGATGAGGTTGACGAACGTGGACAGCAACATGCCGCCGAACACGGTGGTGCCCAGCGACTTGCGCGCCGCCGCGCCCGCGCCCGACGCGAGCACCAGCGGCACCACGCCCATCAGGAACGCGAAGGACGTCATCAGGATGGGCCGCAGGCGCGTGCGCGCCGACTCAATCGCGGAGTCCACCACGCTGCGGCCCTCGTGGCGCAGCTGCTCGGCGAACTCGACGATGAGGATGGCGTTCTTGCTCGCCAGGCCCACGAGCATGACCAGCCCCACCTGGCAGAACACGTCGTTCTGCAGGCCGCGCGCGTTCTGGAACGCGAGCGCCCCCAGCATGGCCACCGGCACGCCCAGCAGGATGACGAAGGGCAGGGCGAAGCTCTCGTACTGCGCGGAGAGCACCAGGAACACGAAGACGATGCCCAGCCCGAAGATGAGCAGCACGCGCCCTCCTGCCTCCTTCTGCTCCAGGGACAGGCCCGTCCACTCGAAGGTGTAGCCCTCCGGCAGCACGTCGCGCGCCGCGGCCTCCATGGCCTCCAGCGCCTGACCGCTGCTGGCGCCCGGCGCCGCCTGCCCGTTGATTTCCGCGGCGCGGTACAGGTTGTAGTGCTGGATGTTCTGCGCGCTGGTGATGGGCTTGATGCGCACCAGCGCCTCCAGCGGAACCATGTTCCCGGTGGCCGAGCGGACGTACAGCGCGCCGATGTCCTTGGGCTCGTTGCGGAAGGGCATGGCCGCCTGCACGTACACCCGGTACACGCGGCTGGCGAAGGTGAAGTCGTTGACGTACTGGCTGCCCAGGTACACCTGCAGCGTGGCGAACAACGCGTCCAGCGGCACGCCCAGGGACAGCGCCTTCTCGCGGTCCACCTGGATGTCGAGCAGCGGCGTGTTGGCGGTGAACGACGAGAACACGCCGCGCAGGATGGAGGCCTGGTTGGCCTTGCCCACCAGCTTCTCCGTGGTGCTGGCCAGGTCCGGCAGCGAGCGGCCACCTTGCTGGTCCTCGAGCACGAACTCGAAGCCGCCCACGCTGCCCACGCCGCGGATGGCGGGCGGCTGGAAGGGCAGCACGCGCGCCCCGCCGATGCCGAGCAGCGGCCCGCGCAGCCGCTCCACGAGCCCCGCCACGCTCTCCTCCTGCTTCTTCCTCTCGTCCCACGGGCGCAGGTTGACGAAGAGGGTGCCGTAGTTGGCGCCGGTGCCCAGGAGCGAGAAGCCGCCCACGGTGAAGGTGCCCGTCACCTCCGGCTGCTTGCGGATGATGTCCTCCGTCTGCAGCAGCACCCGCCGCGTGTAGTCCAGCGAGGTGCCCTCCGGGCCCTGCACCGCGATGATGAGGTAGCCCTGGTCCTCGTCCGGGATGAAGCCCGAGGGCGTGGCGCGGTACACCCACGCGGTGCCCAAGAGGCACAGGGCGAAGACGATGATGACCGGCCACTTCCACGGGCCGATGAGCTTGTGGAGCAGCCGCCCGTAGCCGTCGCGGAAGCGGTCCAGGCCCTGGTCGAACTTGCGGAAGAACAGCCACTTCTGGCCCTCGTGCGGACGCAGCAGCCGGGCGCACAGCGCGGGCGACAGCGTGAGCGCCACCAGCGCGGAGAGGCTGATGGAGAAGGCGAGGGTGAGCGCGAACTGGCGGTAGATGGCGCCGGTGGTGCCGGGGAAGAACGACACCGGGACGAACACCGCGGAGAGCACCAGGGCGATGGCCACCACGGCGCCGGCCACCTGGCGCATGCCCCGCTCGGTGGCCTCGCGCGGGCTGAAGCCCTCCTCCATGGTGCGCTCCACGTTCTCGATGACGACGATGGCGTCGTCCACCACGAGTCCCGTCGCCAGCGTCAGGCCGAACAGGGTGAGCGTGTTGAGCGAGAAGCCGAAGGCGCTGACGAACATGAACGTGCCGATGAGCGACACCGGCAGCGTGGTGGCCACCACCAGCACGCTCCTCCAGCCGTGCAGGAAGATGAAGATGACCAGCACGACGAGCAGCACCGCCTCGCCCAGCGTGACGAGCACCTCTTCAATCGACGCCTCCACCGCCGCGGTGGTGTCGAACGCCGTCGCGTACTCCAGGCCCGGTGGGAAGTTGCGCTTGAGCCGCTCGAGCTCCTGGACCACGCCGTCGCGCACTTCCAGCGCGTTGGAGCCCGGGAGCTGGAAGATGCCCAGGCCCACGGCGTCGCGGCCGTTGAAGCGCAAGAGCTGCGCGTAGTTCTCCGCGCCCAGCTCCACCCGGCCCACGTCCCGCACGCGCACCAGCGAGCCGTCCTGGCCCCGCTGCACGACGATGGCGCCGAACTGCTCCGCGGTGGCGAGCTGCCCCTGCACGCGCAGGGTGAACTGGTAGTTCTGTCCCGGCGGCGCGGGCTCCTGGCCCACCTGCCCGGCGCCCACCTGCACGTTCTGCGCGCTCAGGGCCGCGACGACGTCGGAGGCGCCCAGCTTGCGCCTCGCCAGCTCCGAGGGGTCCAGCCACAGGCGCATGGCCAAGCGACGCTCGCCGAAGATGCGCACGTCGCCCACGCCCTTCACGCGCAGGATGGCGTCGCGGATGTACACGTCCGCGTAGTTGCTCAGGAAGCCCGTGTCATAGCGGTCCTGCGCGTCGAACAGGCCGAAGGCCATGAGCAGCTGCGTCTGCGCCTTGTTGACGGTGATTCCCAGCGCGTTGACGGCCGCGGGCAATTGCGGCGACGCGGTGGAGACGCGGTTCTGCACGTCCACCGCGGCGATGTCCAAATCCCGGTCCTGCTCGAAGGTGACGGTGATGCTGCTCTGCCCGGTGTTGCTGCTGGTGGAGGAGATGTAGCGCATCCCCTGCACGCCGTTGAGCTGGCGCTCGAGCACCGTGGTGACGGCGCTCTCCACCGTCTCCGCGGACGCGCCGATGTAGTTGGCCGTCACCTGGACCTCGGGCAGCGACAGGTCCGGGTACTGCTCAATCGGCAGGCCGGGGATGGTGATGGCCCCGACGAGCGTGATGAGGATGGACAGCACGCTGGCGAAGATGGGCCTTCGGATGAAGAAGTCGGTGAACATGCCGTGCCCTCACTGCCCCGCGTCGGAGGCGCCGCCGACGCCCTGGCCCTCGGGCTTCGCGGGCATGGGCTTGATGGGCTGGCCATCCCTCAACAGCTGCAGGCCGCTCACGACCACCTGAGTGCCCCCGTCCAATCCCCCCGTCACCTCGTAGTCGTTGCCCGTCACGTCGCCCACCTCCAGCGGCGTGCGCTTCGCCACGGTGCCGCCGTCGGCGGACGCCACCACGTACACGAAGGACTGGCTGCTGATTTGAGTCACCGCCACCGTGGGCACGGTGAGCGCCTCGCGCGCCTGGTACACCAGCCGCGTGCGCACCAGCTCCCCGGCGCGCAGCCCCACGGTGTTGTCGAACGCGGCCTTCACCTCCACCAGCTGCGTCGTCGCGCTGGGCGTGGGCGCCACGAAGAACACGGGCGCGGACACCCGCACCTTCCCCTTCTCGTCCAGCACCTCCACCGGCGTCCTGCCCACCTGGACGACGCGCGCCCGGTCCACCGGCACCTGCACGGAGACCTCCAGCGCCTTGCTCTGGTCCAGCGACGTGAGCTGCGATTGGGGCGTGACGTAGTCGCCCACCTTCACCGGGATGTCGCCGACCACGCCGGCGAAGGGCGCGCTCACCTCGTAGAAGCCCAGCTGCACCTGCTGCGACTGGATTTGCGCTTCAATCGCCCGCGCGCTCGCCTCCGCCTGCTGCGCCTGCGCCACCGCCTGCTCGTAGTCCTGACGGCTCTGCAGTCCTTCCTTGAGCAGCTGCGCGCTGCGCTCGCGGGTGCGCCGGGCGAACTCGCGCTGGGCCAGCGCGGAGGCCTTCTGCGCCTTCGTGGCGCGCAGCCCCGCCTCTTCGCGGCGCGGGTCGACGACGAGCAGCACCTCGCCCTTCTGCACGCGGGTGCCGGGCCGCACCGGTATCGCCTGCACGTAGCCGGCGACCTGGGGATACACGCTGATGCTGCTGCGCGAGATGAGCGCGCCCACGTACTCGGCGGCGTCCTGCACCTCGTTGGGGGAGAGCGCCTGCACCTGCACGGGCATCACCGTGCCCGCGGCGGCCTGTCCCGCCTGCGGTCCGTCTTCCTTGCCCGAGCCCTTGCACCCCGAGAGCGTCAGGAGCATCGCGCCCGCCGCGCCCCATGTCCTCACCAGTCGCATGCCGCCTCCGCCAGGAACGCCTCGACGCGCGCCTGCTCCAACTCGAACTCGCGCACCACCAGGGCCAGCTCGGCCTGCCGCAGCGCCGCGGCCGTCTGGATGAGCTCCAGGCTGGTGCCGGTGCCCACCTCGAAGCTGCGCCGGGTGAGCCGGTCGTTCTCCTCGGCCAGCCGCTGCTCCTGCGACGAGATGTCCCGCGACGCCTGGGTGACCTCCACGCCGCGCCGCGCCCTGGCCACCTCCACCGTGACGGAGCGCTCCAGCTCCACCACCTGCTGGCGCGCCACCTCCGCCTCCGCGCGGGACTGCCGCAGCCGCCCCTCGCGCGCGCCGCCGTCCCAGAAGGGCAGCAGCAGGCTGGCGCCGATGTTCCAGATGGGGACGTTCACCACGTCGTCCTCCACCGTGAGCGCAATCGTCGTGCTCGTCAGCGAGAGCGACGGCGCGTACTGCGCCTTCACCGCGCTGACCTGTCGCTCGGCCACGGTGTGCCGCGAGCGCGCCGCCGCCAGGTCCGAGCGCCCGTCCACCGCCTCCAGCTGGCGACAGTCCTTCCTCGCGCCTCGCAGCAGGTCCTCCACGCTCACGCCCTTGGCCAGCCCCACCGCCTGGGGCATGCCCAGCGCCAGGCCGAGCCCCTCTCTTGCCTGCCTCAGGTTCTCGTCCCCGGTGACGACCAGGGCCCGCGCCGCCTCGGCGTCCTGCTGCACGCGCACCACGTCCAGCCGCGTGCCGGCGCCCAGCTCCAACCGCCGCTCCGCCAGGGCCAGCCGCTCCAGCGCGGTGCGCAGGTTGACGCGGTTGACCTCGGCCAGCCGCTCCTGCGCGGCCACCTGCACCAGCGCGCGGGCCAGCGCTCCGCTGAGCTGACGCCGGGTCTCCGCCAGGGACAGCGTCGCGGCGCGCTGGGCCTCGCGGGCGACGCGGCGCGCGCCGATGGCCTGGAAGTCGAGCAACGGCATGGACGCGGAGAGGAAGCCCACGACGGGCGGCTGGGTGGGCCGGAGGCCGTCTCCGTCGCCGGTGCCTCCGCCGACACCGCCGCCGATGCCACCGCCCACGCCGCCCCCCGCGCCGCCGCCGATGAACGTCGTCGCGTCCGGGTCCAGCACGTTGTACTGCACGCCCACGGTGCCGGTGACGGTGGGGAGCAGCCCCGCCAGCGCGATGCGCGCCTGTCCCGCGGCGGACTCCACCTGGGCCAGCGCCGTCCTCAAGTCCGTGGAGCGCTGCCGCACCAGCTCCAGCGCCTCGTCCCAGGACTTCATCTGGATGGGCGCGGGCGGTACCGGCGTCAGGAGCGGGTCCGACACCTCGGGCTGCGGAGGCTGGGGTGAGTCGTCACCCGAGGGGCCGGGCCCGGGCGTGCTCGGCGCCTGTGAGGGCGCGCCGGGATTCCGGGGCGGCGTCTGTTGTCCCTGGGCGGACGGCGGCTTCGCGGGGGCCTGGACGGGCAGCACCCGGGGCACGCGCTGGCGCGGCTGCGTCCGCTGTCGCACGGCGGGGCGTGGCCGGGCCTGGGCGAGCAACACGCCCGGCTCGGAGCCAGGGTGCGAAAGCAGGAGGACGAGCAGCAGGGCGTTCATATCGGGTGCCCTGAGGTAGGGGAGGCACCCGATACCGGCCACGTACCGTGGGGCGAGGCCCCTCCTGCCGGACAGAACCGGCGAGTGCCTGCTCAACAGTGGATGGAGCGGCGGGAGGCTTCGTCCGCGAGCGGTCCCGCGCCTCAGTGTCCTTGTTGGAGCATGGACAGACGTTGCTTCGCCGCGCGGCTCTGCGGGTCGAAGCGCAGCGCCTCCTCCAGGCGCTCGCGGCCTTTCTCCACCTGTCCCTGCACGACATAGACATCGGCCAGACGGATGAGGGCGTCGGGGTTGTAGGGCTGCAGGTCCAACGCCTTCTCGAACTCGCGCACCGCGGTGGTCAGGTCCTTGCGGCGCACCGCGAGCTGCGCGAGCAGCAGGTGCGGCTGCACCAGCCCGGACGTCTCCGGCTTGGAGGCCAGCGCCTCCACGGCGGACAGGCCGCGAGCGTCACCGAAGCTCGCGAGCGTCACCGCCGCCGCCTGACGGACCCAGAGAGACTCCGTCTGGAGCAGGGCGGCCAGGTCCTCGCTGGCCTCGCGTGCGTTCACCAGGCTCAGCGCCTCGATGACGTCCGTGCGCAGCTGGCTGTCCTGGGTGCTCTTGAGCGCGGCGCGCAGGGCGGGGATGGCCTCGCGCTTGTAGCGACGCACCAGCACCTTCGCCGCCGCGCCGCGCAGGGACGGGGCTTCGTTCGCATCCGCGAGCGTGGCCTCCAGCGCGGGGCGCCCCGTCTGGGCGGTCTTGTCGTCGAAGGCGTCCGCGAGCCGGAGGCGGCGCTCCTGTCGCTTCGCGGCGGCCGGCCACAGCTTCGTCATCGCCTGGGCCATGGCCTCCGGCGTCTGCTTGGTGTGGCAGGTGTTGCACGCGTTGGGGATGGCGTGGCGCGTGGTGTTCTGGGGCGCGGGGACGTCCAGCGCGTGGTCCGCGAACTTGTCGAGCACGCCGGAGACGACGGGCGGCATGTGACAGGCCAGGCAGTCCTGCGCCTCGCGCGAGGTGTGGCGCGCGTGCTGGGCGGCCCGGGCGAAGAGGTCCGCGTGGCACTGCTGACAGGTGGCCGAGCCGACGGAGACCTTCGTCTGGGACTTGTCCGGGAGGTTCAGCTCGTTGGGGGCGTTGGGCTCGTGCGGCGCGGTGTGGCAGGTGAGGCAGGTGGCGCCGCCCTTGAGATGACACGCGGACTGGATGAGGGCCTGGTACTCGAAGCTGGAGGTGCTGGGGCGGCCGTCGGTGAAGTAGTCGCCGGAGCGCTCGTTGCCGAGGAAGACGACGATGGGCTGGTAGAAGTCCTCGTAGCGCTGGCCGGGCTGGTAGCGGTGCGTGGTGTCGAGGATGGGGAAGAGCGGACGGCGCGGGCCGTGGCACTGCGCGCACACGGCGAAGCCCAACTCGTGGGACAGCTTGGACGGCTGGACGATGTCCTTGGGTTCCTGCGTGTCGGCGTGGCGCGCGCCCGGGCCGTGGCAGCTCTCGCACGCGACGCCCGCGTCGGTGAAGGCGGTGGTCCACGTGTGCTGGTCGCGGTCATAGCGCGCGTCGAGGCCGGTGACGTGACAGTCCAGGCACGCGTGCTGCGCGCTGCGGCGGAAGTTGGTCCAGAAGAACGGGTGCTCGGGCGTGAGCGCGCCCTGCTTGGTCTCCGAGTAGTCCACCCATTCGCCCTTGCCGGTGACGTGGTAGTAGACGGGCAGCACCTGCCAGCGTCCGTCGGGCATCACCGCGACGGGGTCCTGCATGCGCTTGCCGCCGATGACCCACTCCACGGGGAACTCGGCGAGCTGTCCGTCCGAGCCCTTGGTGCGCATGAAGTGGCGCTCGCCGTCGCGGCGCATCCACGCCTCGCTGGAGTCGCCCTTGAAGTGCGTGCGCTTCGCGTAGTCGCCCACCACGAACTCGCGCGTCCCGGGGGACAACGCGCGCGCGTGCCAGTCCTTGCCCCACGCGGCGTGCTCGTCCTCGTGGCACTCGCCGCACGCCTCCGAGCCCGCGTAGACACCGCGCGCGGGATGCGCGTCCTTCACCGCGGTGGGCGTCGCGCTCGCCTGGACCGCGGGGGCCAGGGTGGGGGTGGCGGTGGGCGTCGCGGCCCGGGGCACGGGAGCCGGGGCCGACGAGCCCGGTGAGCGCAGCGCGAGGGTGATGCCCGCGGCGGTGCCGAGCAGCGCGAGGAAGACGAGGACGAGCAGGACGGGACGGGCGGGGCGCATGGCGGGGCGGAGCCGTGAGCCTGCCCTTCGCGCCCTGTCATGACAAGCCGGGCTCCCGGGGATGGCGGGGCTTGGCCGCCCTCCTGGGTCGGGAGCTCCGGCGGTGGATGGGCCGGCGACGGGTGCTGTCAGTGGATTGCTCCTGCAGCCTGGCTGCTGGGTTTGTCTTCACCAGGGACGATGTTTGACTTCTCTCGTGGGTGCCCGTTTCGTCCCGGGCAGGGTTGACCCTGGCTCACCACGAGGGGAGGCTCGGGGGCGATGCTCAAGCTCCAGTGGCTCCAGGTCCACCGTTTCCGCGCCGTGAAGCCCGGCACGCGGCTGTCGTTCAGCCCGTCCTTCAACGTGCTGCTGGGACGCAACGGCACGGGGAAGACGCTGCTGCTGGACCTGGTCGCCGCCGTGGCCAGCTCGGACTTCACCACGCTCGCGGCGGAGCCGTTCGACCTGGAGTACGCGCTCGCCGCGGACACCGGCCACATCACCGTGCGGGTCCGCAACGAGCCGGTGCCTCCCCAGAGCGGGCCCGTGGCGGCCGGGCTCTTCATGGACATCGTCGTCTCGCCGCGCGACATGGCCTGGCCGCTGGTCATCCACCGCGAGGGACTCCAGGTCACCGTCTCGCGCGAGGACGACGCGTCGCTCGTCGTGCAGGAGCGCCTGGCGCCGGAGGTCGCCGGCCGCCTGTGGCTGGTGCTCATGTCCGGAGGCATCGCCTGGGTGGAGAAGACCGGCGAGGGGTCCGCCACCGTGGAGCCGCTGCTCGCCATGGCGCGCGAGGTGTCCGCGCTCGCGGGGCTGAGCCGCTTCGACGAGGGGCTCGCGTACTTCGAGCAGCTCTACCAGGTCGAGCTGCGCCTCTCGCGGCGCGCGGAAGGTGTGCTGGCCACCGGCATGGGGCTCGCGTCCGAGGCGCTCCTGGACGGCCTGCGCCGGCTCGCCGCCGCCCAGTGGGGCTCACCGCGCTACGTCGTCCCGTCGGACGCGGTGCCCTTCCTGCGCGACGCGGCCAGGCTGCTGGGCTTCACCTCCGCGGAGGCGGTGCTCGTGCCCGTGGAGGCCCCGCCCGAGGGCAAGTACGAGTCGCTGACGCTCGGTGGGCTGGAGCTGGACTTCCTGGGCCCCGCGGGGACGCGCGTGTCGGCGCGGCACCTGGGCCATGGCCAGAAGCGGCTCCTGGCGCTCCAGCACTACCTGGCCCGGGCGCGCGCGGTGGTGGTCGCCGACGAGGTGGCCCACTCGCTCCACCCGCAGCTGGTGCGGGCCAGCGTGGAGCCCCTGAAGGGCCGGCAGAGCTTCTTCACCAGCCAGAGCCCGGGCCTGATGGACCTCTTGTCCTTCGACTCGGCGGACCAGGTGCGCTCGAGCCTGGTGCTGTGCCGCCGCGACGAGGCCACCGGCCTCTTGTCCTGGGAGAACCCCTCCCCGGAGGCCGCCGAGCGCCTGTTCACCGCCACCGC
This sequence comes from Myxococcus sp. AS-1-15, assembly GCF_020037055.1. Classification (NCBI taxonomy): domain Bacteria; kingdom Pseudomonadati; phylum Myxococcota; class Myxococcia; order Myxococcales; family Myxococcaceae; genus Myxococcus; species Myxococcus sp. AS-1-15. The sequence continues at coordinate 45,918 of NZ_JAIQDF010000028.1, forward strand.
CGCCACGCCCGGCCAGCTGGGCACGCTGCTGCAGACGCAGGGGCTCTGGTAACCCCGGGACGCCCGCACGCACGCCGGGCGTCCGCGAGTCGACAGCCGGCGCAACGCGGCAAGACTGTTGCCATGTCGCGTCACGCCCTGGCCTATCCTGCTCGCAGGTGGGGAGGGAACCGCGATGCCGATGCTGTCCGTGAATGGAACCGAGTTGCATTACGAGGATACGGGTGGCTCGGGCGAGCCCATCCTCTTCAGCCATGGGCTCCTGTGGAGCACGCGGCTGTTCGACCCGCAGGTGGACGCGCTGCGAGGGCGCTACCGGTGCATCGCGTATGACCACCGGGGGCAGGGCCGCAGCGCCGTCCCCGACGTCAGCGCCATCGACATGGAGACGCTGTACCTGGACGCGGTGGGGCTGTTGGAGCAGCTCGACGTGGGGCCGTGTCACTTCGTCGGCCTGTCGATGGGCGGCTTCATCGGGATGCGCATCGCGGCGCGGCGGCCGGAGCTGTTGCGCTCGTTGACCTTGATGGAGACGTCCGCGGACCCGGAGCCGCTGGCCAACGTGCCGCGCTACACGCTGCTCAACCTCATCGCCCGGCTGGCCGGCCTGCGCCCGGTGGTGGACCCGGTGATGCGCATCATGTTCGGCCGCAACTTCCTGACGGACCCGAACCGCGCCGAGGAGCGGGCGCTGTGGCGGGCGCGCCTGTTGGAGAACCGCCGCGACATCTGGCGCGCGGTCAACGGGGTGATTCGTCGCAACGCGGTGTCGCACGAGGTGCCGAGCATCCGCGTGCCCACGCTCATCGTGGTGGGCGAGGAGGACGTGGCCACCGTCCCGGCGAAGGCCGAGCGGCTCCACCAGCTCATCCCCGGCTCGAAGCTGGCGCGGCTGCCGCGAGGCGGGCACTCGTCCACGGTGGAGGAGCCCGCGCTCGTCAACGCGGCGCTCGGCTCCTTCCTGGAGTCGCTGGAGCGCCCGCACGTGTCGCCTCGCGTGGGACTGGGCTGAGACGAGCCTCCGCTCGCCGCGACTGGCTCGCGGCGAGCGGGCCTGCCTCACCCCTTCAACCCGAGCAGCTTCTTCGCCGTGCGCGACAGGTCCTTGTCCATCGCGGCCTCGGGGATGTCGAGCAGGGCCGTCGCCACCACCTTCCCCGCGCCGTGCGTGTTCTCGCCGGCGAGCTTCAGGTACGTGCCGAAGCGGGCGAGCCGCTCGGGGTGCGAGCGCGCCACCTCCACCCGGGCGAGCAGCGCCTGGGACAGCGCCGCCTTCGGGAACTTCTCGAACAGGTTTCGCAGCGCCTGTCGCTCCATCGCCTCCGGCCGCGTCTCCGCCAGGCGCACGGCCGGCTCGAGCATCGCCAGCCCGAAGGTCTTCAGCGCGGTGGACACCACGTTGGGCTTCCAGCCGTCCACGAACGCGGAGAGCAGCGCCTCCGCCCCGCGCACGTCCCCGAGCACCCCCAGGGCATACACGGCCGCCTTCGCCCCTTCGTCGTCCGTGTCGCGCTCCTCCACGGCGTGGACGAAGCGGTCCAGCACCTCGGTGTCCCCCAGCCACGCGAGCGCCATGGCCGCGCGACGTCGCACGTCCTGCGACGCGTCTCCGTAGAACACCTGCCGCAGCACCGGCCACGCCTGCGTCAGTCCCAGGCCCTCCAGTTGGTCCACCGCCGCTTGTCGGCCCTCGCGGCTCGACTCCGTCAGCGCGCGCTGCGCGAAGGGCCGCAGCCGCTCCTGCCGCTCGCGTGCGAGGCGCGCCACCGCCTCCGGCCCCTTCTCCCGCGCCTGCACGTCGTCGAGCACCTCGCGCACATAGAGCCCGAGCCCGCTGTCATGCCGCCTGCGCGACAGGCCTTCCAGCAACACCCGCGCCTCGGGTCCACCCAGCTGCCCCAGCACCTGGACGGCCGTGCGATGCACCCGGTGGCTGTGATGCTCGGCCAGGGCGCGCTTCACCACCTCCAGCGCCCGCTCCCGGGGACAGGCCGTCACCGCGCGCACCACGAAGGTGCTCGCCGCGCCGTCGCTCCACGCGGGATACAGCGACTCCAGCAGCGTGTCCGTGCCCAGGCCCGCGTAGTGGTGCGCGGCGTGCGCCGCGGCCTCGTAGCGCGTCAGCTCCCCGCGAGCGCGCCTCCTCAAGGCCTCGCCCGGAAGCAGCGGCGCCTCGGGCTTGCGGATGCGGATGCTCGGGTGCGTGGGCACCGGCTCCAGCGCGCCCGCCTCCACCTGCACCGCGCCCGCCAGCCGCACCAGGGCGATGCCCAGCACCTGGTACACCTTGATGAAGTCCTCCAGCCGCTCCGCGGGGTCCGCACGCCGCGCCAGCGCCTCCAGGAGCGCCCCGGGCTTCTCCAACCCGAGCTCCCGCAGCCGCGCCACCAGGGGCTCCACCGCGCGAGGCGACACCGAGGGCAGCCCGTTCGAGAACCGCTCCGCCAGCTCGTCGCGCACCTCCGCCAACGCGATGGCCGCCGGGGACGCGCCCGCCGCGCGCGCCGCCTCCGCCCAACCTCCGCGTGGCACCGCGACTGGCGCCTCGACCCGCGCGCTCCGCCGTCCGCGCCGAGGCTCCTCGGGTGACTCCTGCTGTCCCAGGCCGCGCAGCTCCAGGCCCTCGGAGGTCTCCACCAGGACCGCGAGCGGGAACAGCGTGGGCAGCGCGGCCTCCAGCCCCACGTTGCCCAGCACCACCTTCAGCGTGGCCCCCTCCAGGGCCGCGGACAGGGGCTCGTCGAGCCGCGTGTCCGCCGGGAGGAACAGCCCCCGGTCTCCGGAGTCCACGAGCTGCGAGCGCTGCCCGCTCGCCAGCAGCGTCTGCACCCGCAGCGCCACCGGGAGCAGCTCCGGCGCGAACACGTCCTTGCGGTGCTCCTGGAAGGCCGCCAGCGCCGCGCCCACGTCCGGCAGCGCCACCTCGATGAGCCGCCGCAGCGCCGCGCCGCCCAGGTCCCGCGTCTTCTCCGCGCCCTCCAGGTCCAGCCGCACGGGCGCGAAGCCGGGATACCGGCCGCCCTTCGCGCCCTCCAGCACCGTGCCCGCGTGACTGCGCTTGGGCTCCACGCTGCGCAGGAACGCGGGGAGGATCTGCTTCTCCGCGTAGTGCGCACCCGTGCCCAGGTCGATGAAGCGGCTCTCGCGGATGACGAAGTTGTCGGGCGTGGAGCGCGTGGTGAACGCGTACTCCAGCAACCGCAGCCCCTCGACGGGCGCGCGGTCCTTCTTCGTCCACGTCTTGCCGATGAGCTCCTCGACGTAGCGGTCCTCCAGCGCCTCGCCGCCCAGGTGCTTCTCCACCTTGCGCGCGGTGAGCAGCATGTCCGCCATCAAGTCCGTGAAGACGGGAGGCTCGAACGCCCCGGTGCGCGCCGCCGCCTGCTCCAAGAGCCCCGCCACCTCCACCGCGCGCGCCGCGAGCCTGCGCAGCCCGTTCGCGCGCAGCGCCTCGCCCAGCGCGCGCACCTGCGCGGCCCGGTCCTCGGACAACGCGGCCACCCCGGACAGTCCCAGCTCGCGCACCAGCGTGGACACCTGCGCCACGCCGGACCTCATCAGCTCGGCCGTCTGCGTCTTGCCCTTCTTCACGCTCTTCTTCGCGGGGCCGCCCGCGCCCGTGGGCGCCGTGTCGGTGGTGACGAAGGCGTCGGGCGCGCGAGACCACGCCACCAGCAGCGCCGCCGCGTGCTTGCAGAACGGCCGCGAGCGCGCCGCCATGCACGAGCACTTCCCCTTCACCTCGTGCCCGTCGCCGAACACCAGGGACACCTTGTACGGCGAGGCCCCGGAGCCCGACGCGTTCGCGAACAGCCGGTTCTCGAAGCGCGACAGGTGCGTGAGCTGCTTGTCGTCGAAGATGCGCGCGCCCTTCGACAGCTCGTCGCGGTCGCGGATGATGTCCGTCAGGGCCCCCATGCCCGGGGCCAGCCTTCGCACCTCAACCATGGCGAGTCTCCTTGTCGGCGTCGAGCAGGGACGTCAGGTCCTGGTTCCGCATCACCCGCTCCACCACGTCCACCAGCCTGCGAGGCGTGCAGCCGAAGCACGGGATGCCCATCGCGGTGAGCTTCTCCGCCATCACCGGGTCGTACGAGGGCCTGCCCCCGTCCGACAGCGCCAGCAGGCACAGCACCTTCGCCCGCGAGTCCACCAGCTGCCGCAGCCGCGCCACCAGTTCCTGGGCGTCGCCGCCCTCGCACAAGTCGGTAATCAGGATGAAGAGCGTCTTCTCCGGGCGCTCCACGTAATGCGTCTGCGCATATGCCACCGCCCGGTTGATGTCCGTGCCTCCGCCGAGCTGCGCGCTGAAGAGCACCTCCACCGGGTCCGACAGCACGGGCGTCATGTCCACCACCTCGGTGTCGAACAGGATGAGCCGCGTGCGCAGCACCTCCAGCGACGCGAAGATGGCCGCCATCACCGAGCTGTACACCACGCTCTCCGCCATGGAGCCGGACTGGTCCACCACCAGCGTCACGTCCCACTCGTGGTGACGGCGCTGGTTGGGCCAGAAGTAGAAGCGCTCGGGGACGAGCCGCCGGTGCTCCGCGTCCCAGCCCTTCAGGTTCTGGCGAATCGTGCGCTTCCAGTCGATGTTGCGCGCAATCGGCAGCGGGCTCGTCCTGTCGCGCCTCAGCGCGCCGAACACCGCCGTGCGCACGGTGGACTCCAGCTTCTCGCGCAGTTGGTCCACCACCTCGCGGACGATCTGCCGCGCGAGCGCCTTGGCGTCCTCGGGGATGAGGCCGCGCGCGCTCACCAGCGTCGTCACCAGCTCCACGTTCTTCTCGAGGAAGGGCAGCGTCTCCGGCTCGAACAGGAGCTGGGTGAGGCCCTTCTTCTCGATGGCGTCCTTCTGGACGAGGGCAATCACGTCGTCGCGGAAGAAGCCGCGCAGCGCGCCCAGCCACTCGGGGATGTACGGCCGCGAGCCGGACGCTCCCGCGCTCTTCTCGCCGTAGACGAAGGACAGCGCGTCATCCAGCGCATCCAGCTCCGTCTCGCCCACGCCCACCGCGCTCGCGCCGGCGCCCAGCGCGTGCAGCGACGGACAGCTGCCCGTCTTCTCCGCGGCGGGGCCCAGCGCGAGCCGCCAGCGCAAGAGCGCCTCGCGGTCCTCCGGTGCCAGCTCCTTGGGGTCCACGCTCATAGCAGGTCATCCAGGTCGGCGAGCGCCTTGCCCAGCTCGGCGCTCATGTCCTTGAGCTTCTCGGTGTCCTTCTCCGCGAGAATCGTCTTCGCGGCCCGGCCCTTGTCTCCGAGCTGCCGCACCGCGACGACGTTCTCCAGGAGGTAGCGGCGCTCGGTGGGACCGAGCACGCCCAGTGCCCTCCTCAATACCGGGAGGGTCTGACGGAAGCGCTCGGGGTCCACGCTCGACAGGAACGCATCCAGCGCCCGCACCACCTCGCGGTTCTTCACCAGCACCAGCGCGTTGACGCGCAGGAAGCCCTCCAGCCACGACGCGCCCGCCTCGGGCTCCACCGCCAGCGACAAGCGCAGCCCCACCTCGCGAGCGACCTCCGACTCACTCAGCTCCTCGGCCAGGTACAACAGGCCGGTGGCCAGCCCCGACGTGGCCGGATGCACGACGGTGCTCGACATCAACCCGCGCGCTTCGGTGAGCCAGCCGGCCTTGTCCGCCAGGGGCTGCGCGAGCGCCACCTCGTGCAGCGTCCTCAGTGCCCCCATCACCGAGGGCACGGCGTCCTGGGCGCAGGCGCACGCATCGGACACGCGCAAGAGCGCGCGAGCGAAGGTCTTCTGGCACAGCGCCGCCACGGCCTCGTCGCCCAGCGCCGAATGGGTCCGCGAGGTGCCATAGGCCACGAGCCCCGACAGCGCCCGCGAGGCCGAGGCGAGCGAGGGCAGGTCCGCGTCCGTGGTCGCGTGGCCGTCACAGGCACGCAGGGCGGAGGCCATCGTCTGCGGGCAGCCGGTGATGACGGACTCCAGCAGCACCGCCGCCGCCGCGCCCGTGGACTTCGCGAGGGCCAGCTGGTCCTGGAGGACGCGCGTCGTCACCGCCTCGAGCGAGTCGCCGAGGACGATCTTCTCCACCAGCGCCACATCGGTGGACGGCGTCCACTGTGCCTGCCAGGACTCGCGCACGCGCGTCAGCGCGGCCTGTCCCCCCGCCTCCTGCGCCGTGGCCTTCTGCTGACCCGTGGCGGCGAGGCCCGCGTAGGGGATGCCCACCACGCGCAGGCGATGAAGGAAGATGGAGGAGCCGACCTCCACGGGGTTGTTCAGCCGCAGGGTGAAGGTCTCCGCGCTGTCGGTGCTCGGCAGTCGACGCGACTCGACCTCGCGCCAGAACTCCGCCTGCAGCGAGTTGCGGCCGATGCGGCTGGCCACCCGGCCCACCTGATGTCCGACGACGCTCTTCCACAGGAAGTCGTCGACGTGCGTCGCGTCCCCCCGACACAGCGTGGCCACGGTGGCCTCGCGCAGCTCGTCCAGGCCGGGGGCGCTCTTCTCGCGCAGGTCCGCGAGCGTCACCGCGAGCCGGTAGGCCTCCAGCACGTCGGACAGCGACGCGGTGAAGCCGCGCATGCGCAGGTGTCCCGCGAAGTCGATGAGCACCTCCAGCGTGGCTCGCCGGAAGTCGCACTGGGCCTCGTGGGCCTTCTGGTAGAAGTGCGGCGCGCGGTTGCCGGCGCCGTAGCCGAGCTGCTCGGACAGGCGCGGGAAGCTGTAGGGAATCACCGTCACCGCGCAGGGCACGGCGGTCGGGAGCTTCGCCTCCAGCGTCGGGTCCACGTCCCGGGCCAGGAAGGCCGCCACATGGGCCGCGCCCGCCACCACGGCGATGCGCTCCGGAGGCACGCCGCTCGCGATGACCTCCAACACCTGGCGCGCCATGAAGGCATCACGCCAGCGGTGGTAGTCCGGCCGAGGCCCCGCGTTGAGCACATCCGCCCAAGCGAGCAACACGGGCCGGAAGCCCTCGGGCGTCCAGTCAGGGGCCTCGAACATCGCCTCCCACAGCTCCTCGAACGAGCGATAGCCGCGCTCGCGAGCGAAGCGCTCGGTGAGCGGTTCCTCCATGCGCGCGCACGTGGACTCCGCGTCCTCCGAGGGCTCACCGTCGAGAGACACGGCTTCCACGTGACGGTCCACGCCCAGGCTGACGCCGACGGGGATGTCGATGAAGCGGGCGCGAGCGCCGTGGGCCTTCGCCCAGCGCAGGGCGGCGTATTCGGGCGAGTAGTCCGCGAAGGGCCACAGCGCGGAGCCCGGGGTGTCGTCGGTGCGGTAGCCGAGCAGGGCGATGGGCGGCTTCGTCTCCGCGTCGCACAGCACGTCCACCAGCTCCGAGGCATCGCAAGGGCCCTCGATGAGGACGACCTGGGGCTTCACGTGGTCGAGCCAGCGCGTGAGCACGGCGGTGGTGCGCGGCGAGTGGTGGCGCACCGGGAACAGGTGGGCGCCGAGGAGCAGGTCCAGGTCCATCAGCCCCTCAGGAGCTTCTTGCTGGCGGAGTACAGCTCCTTCCACGCGCCGGGGCGGCCCTTGGCCACGGTCTCCATGTACTCGCGCAGGGCCTTCACGTCGTCGGCCTGCTCCTTCACCACCGCGCCCACGAGCGAGGCGGCCAGCTCCTGCGCGGTGACCTTCCCGCCGCCGAACTGCTGCGCGAGGATGGAGCTGTTGAAGAGGACGCTGATGGCCTCCGCGGTGGAGAGCACGGCGCCCGGGGTGCGGACCTTCGTCTTGCCGTCCTTCGTCACGCCCTCGCGCAGCTCCTGGAAGAGCGTGAGCAGCATGCGTGACAGCTCCTCGGTGGGCGGCACGCCGACCTGATAGTCATTGCGCAGCTCGGCCTCGCGCTTCGTGACGATTTGAATCTCCTGCTCCAGGTCGTCGACGATGGGGACGGTGACGAAGTTGAAGCGGCGCTTGAGGGCGGCGCTCATCTCGTTGACGCCGCGGTCGCGGGTGTTGGCGGTGGCGATGAGGTTGAAGCCGCGCTGCGCGCTGACGACTTCACCCAGCTCCGGGATGGAGACCTGCTTCTCGGAGAGGAGGGAGATGAGGGCGTCCTGAATCTCCGGCGAGGTGCGCGTCACCTCCTCGAAGCGGGCGAACTTGCCGGTGCGCATGGCGCGCAGGACGGGGGAGGGGACCAGGGCCTCGGGGGTGGGACCCTGCGCGAGCAGCAGGGCGTAGTTCCACGAGTACTTGAGGTGGTCCTCGCTGGTGCCAGCGGTGCCCTGGACGATGAGGGCGGAGGTGCCGCTGATGGCGGCGGAGAGGTGTTCGGAGAGCCAGCTCTTCGCGGTGCCGGGCTCGCCGACGAGCATCAGCGCGCGGTCGGACGCGAGCGTGGCGATGCAGACCTGGATGAGGCCCCGGTCGCCCACGTACTTGGGCGTGATGGTGACGCCGCCCACGGGCTTGGGGCTCCCGAGGATGTAGGCCTCCACGGCGCGCGGCGACAGGGCCCACCCGGGAGGGCGAGGCTTGTCGTCGTGGGCGGCGAGGGCTTCCAGCTCACTGCTGAACTTCGCTTCGGCGGGCAGTCGGATGTCCGGCATGCGTGAAAGCTACCGGCCCGGTCTGACACGCCACGCTCCGTCAGGTTGTCTCGTCTGTGACTCGAAAACCCACCTCCCGGGGCGTCCGCCCGCTCACTCCGCGCAGGGGAACGCGGTGTCCAGCGTGCGAGTCCCCTGCACCCCGGGGCCCGTCAGCGTGGCCACCACCTTCACGGTGGACGCGCACTGATACGTCAGCAGGAACGGCACCACCGTGACGCCGCCCTCCGCGAGCACGTGAAGCTCGCGCGTCTGCGCCGTCTTCCACGCGCGGCGCGAACCGGCCTCCGACTCCTCCTTCGGCGCGCTCGCCGTGAGCTTCAGCCGCAGCGGCTTGTCGCCCTCGTACGTGCCCTTCACCTTCACCAGCAGCACCGCGTCCACGTTCATCCCATACGGGTCGGAGGCCTCGTCCACCGCGACGAGGGCCCCCTTCGCCCGGTCGAACACGCGCAGCTCCACGCCCTCCAGCGTCACCGCCGGCGCGCTCGCGCTCCCCGCCATGGACGGCACCCACAGGACTCCCCCCAGCAACAACGCGCGCAGCTTCGTTCGCGGCGACATCCTCGCCTCCCAGGCTCACGACAGCGTGTCCGGCCACTGTACGTCAGCCCGCCCCCTCTCGCGCCCGGTCGGCGGCCGTGTGGACATGCCCTGGCCCGTCGCTTCGTCGCTCGCTCTGCATTCCCACAAGGCCGTGCCCAGCCTGCGAAAGAAACCCCATCCCTGGAGACGCCCATGAACCCCTCCATCCCCTCCCAGATGAAGGCCGCCGCCATCGACCGTTTCGGCGGTCCCGAGGTGCTCGACACGCGCACCATCCCCGTTCCCCAGGTCGGTCCCGGTGAAGTGCTCATCCAGGTCGAGACCGCGGGCATCGGCCAGTGGGACCCCTCCGAGCGCGCGGGCGAGATGGAGGGCTACAAGCCGGGCAAGACGTCCTTCCCCCACGTCCTCGGCACGGATGGCTGCGGCACCGTCGCCGCCGTGGGGGACGGCGTGAAGAACCTGAAGGTCGGCGACAAGGTCTACGCCTTCGGCTTCCTCAACGACAAGGGCGGCTTCTACGCCGAATACACCGCGGTGAAGGCCAGCGACACCGCGCCCATCCCCAAGGGATTGAGCGCGGAGCAGGCGGGCGTCCTGGCGGCGGATGGCATCACCGCCCTGCAAGGCGTGGAGGACACGCTGAAGGTCGGCAAGGGCACCACGCTCCTCGTCTACGGCGCGAGCGGCGGCGTGGGACACCTCGCGGTGCAGCTGGCGAAGCGGCTCGGCGCGCGCGTGCTCGCGGTGGCCTCCGGCTCCGACGGCGTGGAGCTCTTGAAGAAGCTCGGCGCGGACAAGGTCGTGGACGGCCGCGCCGATGACGTCGTGAAGGCCGCGCGCGAGTTCGCGCCGGACGGCATCGACGCGGCGCTGGTGCTCGCGGGCGGCGACAAGACGAACCAGGCGCTCTCCTGCGTGAAGCCCGGAGGCCACATCGCCTACCCCAACGGCGTCGAGCCCGAGCCCAAGGGCAACGACGGCGTCAAGGTCTCCAGCTACAACGGCGAGGCCAACTCCCAGGTGCTCGCGCGGCTCAACAGCCTCATCGAGTCCGGCCCCTTCCACGTCGAGGTCTCCCAGGTCTTCCGCCTGGACGAGGCCCGCGACGCGCACGAGGCCGTGGGCAAGCACCACCTGGGCAAGCTCGCGCTGCGCATCCACTGACGCGCCACACCCGGGCCCCGCTTCCACGCGCGGGAAGCGGGGCCCGATTCCGTCACACGGGACGCGACGTCAGCGCGTCAGCTTGTCCGTGATGTCGATGGACGTGGGGCTCGAGGGCACGGCGAAGGTCTTCCCGTTGGCGGCCTGGAAGTCGAGCGACTTCAAGTTCACCGAGTAGACGAGCGGGTCCTGGTAGAACCGCACGTTGAGCACGTTGTGGGTGAGGTCCTTCACCACGGTCCACTGGGTGTAGTCGTCCTCTTCCTTCTGGGTGTTCTCGTTGAGGGCGCGCACGGTGCCTCGCGGGATGTCCACCGTGTTGAGCAGGTGGAAGGCGAGCGTGGTGGCCTCGGCGGCGTTGGCGACGGGGCGCGCGAAGTTCTTGAGGTACGTGGTGCGCACGAAGCGGGACGGAGGCATCGGGTCTCCGGGCAGCCCGCGCAGGCCGCTGCCGTGGCCGGGCTGCGCGAAGCTCTCGCTGCCCAGCTCCACCTTCTTCGCGTCCCACGGGGACAGGCCCACGTACTCGCGCAGGTTCTTCAGCTGGAACGGGAAGGGCGGCGCGTTGGTGAGCACGGCGACGGGGTTGTCGTGCAGGTGCATCACGCCGTCGAGGAACTCCACCACCAGGCTGTTGCCCTGGGCGTCATGGATGGGGAAGTGCAGCGGCAGGTACTGCGCCAGCCAGTCCGACTCCCAGACCTGGGCCTCGCCCTTCTCGAGCGCCCCGCGCACCTCCGCGACGGTGGAGAAGTTCCCCAGCACCCAGCCGGCGAAGAACGCCAGCGACAGCGCCTTCGAGTTGTCGGTGACCTTCGGGTAGCGCGAGTCCGGCAGCCACAGGCACCCGGTGGAGAGCCCCTCCGTGTTCAGGCCATCGACGATGAAGGGCACGTCACCCTTTCCGGTGAGGCCCACGTAGCCGTACTTGGACGTCCATGACAGGCCGTTGGTGAGTCCCGAGGGCGAGGGCGAGGCGAACCTCGAGCCCGCGGCCCTGACGAGCAGCTTGGAGTCGAGGTCGACGCCGAACTCCATGCTGCGTCCATTGACCACGCTCTTATCCGAGGCGACGACGAGGAAGTCGGTGCACATGCCAGGCTCCTTGCGTGAGGTGGGGGAAACAGGGGTGACGCGGGCGGCCCTTGTGCACCGCTCGCGCCACGCACGCTCCTGTCAGCGAATCCGCGCGGTTGAAATCGCGCCCCGGTCGCGCTCCGGGTCCGCGTGTCGCCTACTGCACGCGAGCCGCCCGCGAGCCGCGTTCAGGCGGGAGACACCCGCGTCCGGCGCGGACGCGATGCGCGTGAACGGGCGGTTTCGGACACAGGGACATTCGTGCTGTGGTGCCCGCCATGTCGACCTCCCGAGTCGTGGTCATCGACCAGCATGCTCCCTCGCTGCGGGCCGCCTTCTGCGACTACGTGCCCCGGGTCTTCCGCACCGTGGACTTCAGGCGCTGGTGCGAGTGGGGCGAGTGGACCGACGACTACCGCGCGTTCAGCATCCTCGAGGACGGGCGCGTGGTGGCGAACGCGTCGGTGATGCGCATGTGCCTGCGCGTGGAGGGCCGCGACGTCACCGGCTATCAACTGGGCGCGGTGGGCTGTGTCCCCGAGCGCCGGGGGCACGGCCTCGCGCGCGTGGCGATGGAGGCGGCGCTGGAGGCCTGCGGCGACGCGCCGGTGATGCTGTTCGCGAACAAGACGGTGCTCGACTTCTATCCACGCTTCGGCTTCGCGCCGCGAGCACAAAGCCTGTTCGGCGTGGACCTCCCGGTGACACCATCGGCCGAGCCCGCGCCGACGCTGGAGCTGGCGGACCCCACGGTCCGTCAGGGATTGAGGACGCTCGCGAGGGAGGGCACGCCGCTGACGGAGCGCTTCGGCGCGCGGCGCCACGCGCGCATCGCGAGCTGGTACGCGGCGGCGAACTTCGCCCGGCCGCTGCGCCAACTGCGCGAGGACGCGTGGGTCTTCGCGGGCGTGGAGGACGGCGTGCTCCACCTCGACGACGTCTTCGCGGCCGAGGTGTTCGACCTGCGTCCATACCTGGGCCGACTGGTGGCCGAGCCCGTGAAGCAGGTCCAGTTCGGCTTCACGCCGGAGCGCTGGTGGCCGGACGCGCGCGTGCTCGGCGAGGACGACGACGCGGACCTGTTCGTGCGAGGGCTGTCCTTGCCCGAGGGACCGGACCGCTTCCCGGTGATGGCCAGGACGTGAGGCTCACGTCCCCGAGCGCGCGCCGAAGCGGCTGGGCGGCTGTCCCGTCCACCGACGGAAGGCGCGGGTGAACGTGCTCACGTCGGAGAAGCCGAGCAGGTACGCGATTTCGCTCACCGAGCGCCCGGGCTCGGAGAGATAGGACAGGGCCAGCGTGCGGCGCGTCTCCGCGAGCAGCTCGCGAAAGCCCGAGCCCGATTCCACCAGCTTGCGCTGCAGGCTGCGCGAGCTCATGTGCAGCCGCTCCGCCACCTTCTCCTGGGACGGCTCGCCCTGGGGCATCAGCTCCAGCAGCATCGCGCGCACCCGCGTCACCAGGTCCTGCCCCGCGTGCCTCGCCAGGTGCCGGGTGATGAGCTCGTCGTTGATGCGCGCCAGCTCCGGGTTCGCCCCCGGCAGCGTCACCTCGAACGGCGCCCGCTCGTACACCAGCACGTCCGCGTTGGCCCCGAACGTCACCTTGCACCGGAACAGCTTCTCGTACGGCCGCAGGTCCGAGGGCGCCTGCCGGCGCAGCAGCACCTCGCGCGGCGACAGCTCCCGCGTGTAGACGACCCGGCAGAAGCGCACCAGCAGGTACGCCACCGCGTCCGTCTCCTCCTCGCACAGGTGCGGCCCGTCGCCGCCGTCGAAGAGGATCACCTGATAGCAGTCCCCATCCCGCGTGAAGGCCGGCCGCAGCGCGTCCGACACCAGCGCCACCGCGTGCACCAGCCGCTCGAACGCCTCGCGCAGCGTGCTGGACGCGTTGAGCCGGTAGCCCACCGCGTGGAACGTCGTCGGGCTCACCTGCCGCGCCATCTCCAGCCCGATGGCCGGGTCCCCCGAGCTCTCCACCGCCAGCCGCCACAGCCGCGTCAGCCCCTCCTGCGGATAGCGCGCGTTGGCGTCACCGAGCAGCCCCGGATTCAACCCGGCCTTCACGAACAACCCGTGGGAGTCCAGGCCACGCAGCTCCAGCGTGCGATGGAGCGCGAGGGCCCAGCTCGTCAACATGGTCGCCGGAGAGCTCATGTTGTCGCCTTCGGCCAAGGGAATTGGCGCAATGGGGCAAGCGGTCCAGGGCCGCTCAGCGATACCTTGGCTTCCTCGGAATCCTGCCATGTCGGAGGTGAGGATGCTCAATCCCGCATCAGTGTGTCCTCTTGGTAACGCATTGCATCATGTCTGTCTGTAGACCAGTCCGAGCGTAGCCGTTCAAGGGCTCCACGCTTTTCCACCCCGCTCACATTCCTGCAGCCCTTTTTCCGTCGGCGGAGGTCCCCGCCGCGTTGGGTCGGCGTGTGCGTGGGGCCCCGCGGTTCGCGGCGTGGGATGGGCTCTCGCCGTGGTCGTCCCCCTGTCATCCCCCGAGGTCTGGCATCCCCATGACTCCCACGAGACTCAGAGGCATCCAGAAGTCCTTGCTGGCGGCGGCGGCGCTGCTCGCCGTCATGTCGCCCGGCTTCACCCCCGCGAGCGCGGCGCCGTCGTTCATCGCCTTCGAGAGTGGCCAGGTGCGCCCGCTGGCGTTGTCGCCGGACCGCACGCGGCTGTTCGCGGTGAACACGCCGGACAACAGCCTGTCCATCTTCACCGTGGGCGCCAATGGCCTGACGCTCCAGTCGCGCGTGCAGGTGGGCCTGGAGCCCATCGCCGTCGCCGCGCGCAATGACAATGAGGTCTGGGTGGTCAACCACCTGTCGGACAGCGTGAGCGTGGTGTCGCTCACGGGCACGCCGCGCGTGGTGCGCACGCTGCTGGTGGGGGACGAGCCGCGCGACATCGTCTTCGCGGGCACGGGGGGCCGGGCCTTCATCACCACGGCGCACCGCGGGCAGCACCGCACGCACGCGTCCATCGCGGCGGTGCCGGGCGCCGGAGACCCGAAGCTGACCACGCCGGGCGTGGGCCGCGCGGACGTCTGGGTGTTCGACCCGGCCAACCTGGGCACCTCGCTGGGCGGCACGCCCGTGCGCATCCTCAACTTCTTCGGTGACACCCCGCGCGCGCTGACGGTGAGCCCGGACAAGCAGACGGTGTACGCGGCCGTCTTCAAGTCGGGCAACCAGACGACGTCCATCCTGGAGGAGACCGTCTGTGAGGGCTTCAATCCCTACCTGCCCTGCCTGGTGAACGGCTCCATCTATCCGGGCGGCAGCCCCGGCCCCGCCACCAACCACGAGGGCATCCGCGCGCCCGAGGTGGCGCTCATCGTGAAGTACAACAACCAGGCCGGCAAGTGGCAGGACGAGCTGGGGCGCAACTGGAACAACGCGGTGCGCTTCCGGCTGCCGGACCAGGACGTCTTCGCGGTGGACGCGAACTCGCTGGGGCAGAAGGCGGCGTACTCGCAGGTGGGCACCACGCTGTTCAACATGGTGACCAACCCGGTGACGGGCACGGTGTACGTGTCCAACACGGAGGCCTTCAACCACGTGCGCTTCGAGGGCCCCGGCAACTACGGCGGCACCACGGTGCAGGGCCACCTGGCGGAGACGCGCATCACCGCCATCCTCGGCGGCAGCGTGCTGCCCCGGCACCTCAACAAACACCTGGACTACTCGAAGCTGGCCACGGACCCGGCCTTCGACCGGACGGCGAAGAACCACAGCCTGGCCACGCCGGTGGACATGGCGGTGAGCTCGGACGGGCGCACGCTGTATGTCGCCGCGTACAGCTCCAGCAAGGTGGGCGTGTTCGACACGCAGGCGCTGGAGGCGGACAGCTTCAATCCGCGGCTCAACAGCGCGGCCTACATCCCCGTCAGCGGCGGTGGCCCCAGCGGCCTCATCCTGGACGAGGCGCGCAATCGTCTCTACGTGCTGACCCGCTTCGACAACGCGGTGAAGGTCATCGACCTGGCCACGCGCGCGGAGCTGGGCAAGCAGGTGCTGCCCAACCCGGAGCCCGCCTCCGTGGTGCAGGGCCGCCCCATCCTCTACGACGCGGCGACGTTCTCCGCGAACGGCGAGGCCTCGTGCGCCAGCTGCCACATCTTCGGCGACATGGACGACCTGGCGTGGGACCTGGGCAACCCGGATGACGACGTGACGCAGAACCCGATTCCGGGGCGCCTGTTGGGCGCGGCGGAGCTGCTCAAGCCGCACATCAACGGCTCCGGCAACGTGGAGGACTTCCACCCGATGAAGGGCCCCATGACGACGCAGACGTTGCGCGGCATGGTGGTGTCGGGCCCGATGCACTGGCGCGGTGACCGCTCCACGGGCTTCTTCGGCACGTCGGGCACGGACCCCAACCTGTCGTTCATGAACTTCATCGTCGCGTTCGAGGGGCTCCTGGGCCGCTCCACCGCGCCCACGCAGGCGGAGATGCAACGCTTCACCGACTTCCAGCTGCAGGTGCAGCTGCCGCCCAACCCGGTGCGCAACCTGGACAACTCGCTCACGGCGGCGCAGCAGCGGGGCCTGGACTTCTACGCGGGCTCACGCCGCTCGGATGGCATCCCGTTCGGAGAGGGGCTGGGCTTCACGTGTGAGGGGTGTCACCGGCTGAGCCCGGCGCAGGGCTTCTACGGCACGGATGGCATGGCGAGCTTCGAGAACATCCCGCAGATTGTGAAGATTCCGCACCTGCGCAACATGTATCAGAAGGTCGGCATGTTCGGTAACCCGACGACGCCCTTCTTCCTGGCGCCGGACAGCGGCTGGCAGGGGGACCAGGTGCGTGGGTTTGGCTTCGTGCACGACGGCGCGGTGGACACCATGGCGCGTTTCCTGTCGGCCATCGTGTTCATCCCGAGCATCGGCGTGGGCTTCCCGCTGAACAACCCGGACGCCACGCGGCGGGACGTGGAGCAGCTGTTGCTCGCGTTCGACACGGACCTGGCGCCCATCGTCGGGCAGCAGGTGACCTTGACGAGCACCAACGCCTCGGCGGTGGGGCCGCGCATCGACCTGCTGTTGCAGCGCGCGCGCACGCCGTTCGCCTCGAAGATTCTGGGGACGGGCGTGACGGAGTGCGACCTCGTCGCGAAGGTGGCGTTGGGCGGGCGGGTGAAGGGCTTCCTCTTCAGTCCGTCGGGCAACGGCTTCATCCCGGATGACGGCACCACGGCGAGCGTGTCCGACGCGGCGCTGCGCAACTACGCGAAGACGGCGGGCCAGGAGGTCACCTACACCTGCGTGCCGCCGGGCTCGGGTCCGCGCATCGGCCTCAATCGCTGAGGAGTCAACACTTCGGACGCCCGCGAGAGCCCCGTGCCCTCGCGGGCGTTCGCGTTTGTATCAGCCGGAGTTCATGTCTGCAGTCGGGGTGCACGGTGTTTCCGTGACAGTGGTTGGATTGTCGTGGCGTTGCATTCCGAGAATGCAATGTTTCGCGAGACTCGGGTTGTCGTGGCTTTCGAGGTGGGTCGCGTGCAACCTGGGTCACATGCAAGCCAAGTGTATTCAGGTGGGGATGGGGTTGTTGTTGATGTGTGTGATGACGGCCTGTGGTTCGTCGGAGTCGAAGGGTGGGCCGGGCGCGGTGCAGCAGGAGGACGGGGGTGGGGTGGTGCCGGATGCGGGAGCGCCGGATGCGGGGGCGCCGGACTCGGGCACGCCGGATGCGGGCACGCCGGACGCGGGAGCGGACGGGGGCGTGGTGGAGGCGGGGCCGCCGTGTGAGAAGACGCACGGAGTCTGTGCCGGGGCGAAGCGCGCGAAGGTGGATGGCGTGTATGAGTCGGTGTGCACGGCGCTCTCCTATGGCGGGGATTACGAGGGGTCGGAGACGCGGTGTGATGGGTTGGACAATGACTGTGATGGGGTGACGGACCCGTCGAGCACGTCTCGGGTGGCGGCGCTGAGCGGCTCTGTGCACGGTGGGCTGGTGTCGAGCCTCCGGACGGAGACGGGGGTGTGGGTGGCGGTGCTGGATTCGGCGAGCGAGGCGCGCATCCTGCGATTGGATTCGAACCTGGTGCTCCAGGGGAGCTCGGGTGTGCCGTATCCGTGGACGCGCACGGGAGGGGCGGCGGCGCTGCCGAGGAGCGCGAGGTTGGTGCGCACGGCGGAGGGGCCCGCGCTGTACTACGCGACGACGGACGGGGCTTCGCCGCCGCTGCGGGCGTATCTGGTTCCGCTGGACGGGGAGGGGGCGCCAAGGACGGAGGGAGGGGGCGCGCTGGTGGAGTATCCGATGTTGGACCGGGAGTTCGACAGCTCGGAGTCGTTCGTGGCGGCGTCGCCGACGGGGGAGCGGGTGGTGGTGTTGTGGCGAGCCGGTTCGGAGCAGGCGCCGCCGCTGCAGGTGATGGGGAAGGTGACGGACGCGCGGGGGCAGGTGCTGGTGGCGCCGAAGGTGCTGTTCGAGAGCACGTCGGGAGGGACGCCGTATCCGGCGAGTGTGCTGTGGCTGCGCAATGGGGAGGTATTGGTGGCGATGGGGGAGTCGCAGTCGGGGGTGACGCAGGAGGTGGTGAGGGTGCGCCGGCTCGATGAGGCGTTGGAGCAGGTGGGGGAGGAGCGGGTGTTCACGGCCTCCGAGTCACCGATGCCGTTGTTGGTGGATCGGGGCGAGGCGGCGGGAGAGCCGCTGGTGTCGCCGGTGTTGGTGATGCGGGCGCGGGAGGCGCCGGACTTCCGTGCCCGGATTCAGGTGACGAGCAGCCTGTTCGAGGGCGGGATGCCCGCGACGTGGACGGAGGAGCCCGAGGGGTTCGTGCCGTGGTACGGCGCGCACGGTGGTGACGGAGTGGTTCAGCTGTCCTGGTTGTCGAAGGTGTATGACCAGGGCGAGGGCGGCGCGGCGAGGTTCTGGGGGCGACTGTGGGCGCAGGAGCCGGGAGTCGCGGCGGTGGAGCGGACGCCGGCGCTGGAGCCGATGTGGCTGACGGCGGAGGCGCAGTGGGTGTTGATGGAGAAGGTGGCGCCCCGGCGCATGGCGGCGATGTACATGGTGTCCACGGACGAGGGGCTGTTCCTGGACGCGGTCCGCTATTGCACGCAGTGAAGTCGTGAGGCGCGGGCCCCGCGAGACGCCGTGTCAGGCTTTCGCGGGGTTGCGGGTCATGGCGCAACCATGACTGGGTCGAATGCGCCGCGACGTGCGAAGCTGAGAAGCATGAATGCAAGGTGTTTGGGGATGGGCCTGGCCCTCCTGTTGGTGACAGTGGGGTGCGGGTCCTCCGGGTCGAAGGGGGATGCGGGCACGGTGGATGAGGACAGCGGCTCTCGGAAGGACGGCGGAGTTCCCGGGGAGGGAGGTCCGGCAGACGCGGGGCCCGGTGATGCAGGCACGGACCCGCTGGCCTGCGAGAAGCAGCACGGCGTCTGCGCGGGTGCGAAGCGCGCGATGGTGGATGGCGCGTACGAGCGGGAGTGCACGGCGCTCTCCTATGGCGCGGACTACGAGAGCGCGGAGACGCGCTGTGACGGGCTCGACAACGACTGCGATGGCGTGACGGACCCGTCGTTCGCGTCGCGCGTCATGAACGTGGACGGCCCCTATGCGAGAGCCCCCTCCATTCTCAAGACGGACCACGGCGTCTTCGTCTCCTGGGAGTACCCTGGGATTCGGGTCCTGCGCTTGAACACCGACCTGGTGCTTCAGGAAGCCGTGACCGTGCCGCTGCCCTGGGAGCGCGAAGAGGGGCAGACGCAAGTCATCCGTCGTTCGACCCTGGTGCGCACCCACGAGGGGATGGCCTTGGTCTACGCCACCATGGCTTCGGGTAACAGGCCACCGCTTCGCGCGTATCTCGTCCCACTCGATGACCAAGGTGTACCGAAGACAGGGCCTGAGGGAGAGTCGCGGGAGGCCTCTCTCCTTGAGTGGCAGGGCGATGGGCGTTCACCTCGGATGGCGACGTCTCCCCGGGGAGACAGGGTGGTGGTGGTCTGGCTTACCGGGACCGAGCAGACACCTCCGTTCCAGGTGATGGGAACGGTGACGGACCTCCAGGGGCGGGTGCTCGTCGCGCCAAAGGTGCTCTTCACGAGCTCCGAGGGCAAGCAGCCATGGCTCAATGGCGTCCTCGTGCTGCGCAACGAAGAGGTCCTGGTTTCCATGAACGAGGAAGCCCATGCGATGAGCGGCGACACCGTGCGGCTGCGCCGCTTCGACACCCACCTGGACCCGGTGGGCGACGAGCGCTCCTTCGAACTCGCCTATGGCTCGGGGCCCCGACTGGTGGATCTGGGGGCTGCGCGTGGAGGCCCGCTGGAGTCTCCGGTGTTGCTGATGCGCTCGCGAGTGGGACCGCCGTGGGTCACCCAGGTGCAAGTGGTCCAGAACCTCTTCGACGGAGGGGTGCCGCAGACCTGGACCGAAGTACCCACGCCCCAGGTCGTCTGGTACGGCGCGCTCGCGGACGAAGGCACGCTGCGGCTGGCGTGGCTCTCCGAGTACAAGGACCACGAGGCGCCGTCTCCCGGCGGCGACCCGATGCTCGGCTGGACCGCGCGCCTGTGGACCCAGGATGAGGGAGATTCGCCGGTGGACCGCACACCGGGCCTGGAGGACCTGCCACTGCATCGTTACGCCCAGTGGGTCCTGATGGAGAAGCTCGCCCCCCGCCGCGTGGGCGCGCTCTACATGACGTCCACGGTGGAGGGCAGCTTCCTGGACGCGGTCCGCTACTGCACGCCGTGACGCCCGTCCTGTCCTGACGGGCCCTACGTCGTTCGCCCCCGCTGTGCGCGTCGCCGCAGGTAGTTCTTGAGGAACGCCTGCACGGCGGGGTGCTGGGACTCACGGAAGGAGTCCGGCGGGCCGTACTCGACGATCCTCCCCTCGTGCATCAGCGCCAGGTGGTCCGCCATGCCGAACGCCGACGCCACGTCCGGCGTAATCACCAACGACGTGGCGCCCAACTGCTGCTTGCCCGTGAAGATGATTTCATTCACCGACGCCGTCGTGAGCGGGTCCAGACCGGCGGTGGGGTCGTCGTAGAGCAGGATCTTCGGCTGCAGGATGGCCGCGCGCGCGAAGCCCACGCGCTTCTGCATGCCGCCCGACAGCTCCCCCGGGAACCGCGTGGTGGCATGCGACAGCCCCACCATCGCCAACGTCTTGTCCACCGTCTGCCGGATCTCCTCCTCCGACATCTTCGTGCGCTCCCGCAACGGGAACGCCACGTTGTCGTAGACGTTCAGCGAGTCGAACAGGGCATTCGCCTGGAAGAGGACCCCCTGCTGGCGACGCATCTGGTTCAGCGTCGCCTCGTCCATCTTCGCGACCTCGTCCCCGTACACCTTCACGAAGCCCCGGTCCGGCTTCATCAGCCCCATGATGTGCTTCATCAGCACCGACTTGCCGGAGCCCGACACCCCCATCAGCACGCACGTCGTGCCCTCGGGCACCTCCAGGTTCACGCCCCTCAGCGCGGCGTTGTCCCCGAAGGTCTTGTGCAGGTCCTTCACCTCGATGACCAGCTTCGCCGACGCCTGTCCGCCCGAGTCACTCATCGCACCCCACCTTAGTGCCCCACCGCCCCTCCGTCCCCCGGAACCACCCTTCGCTCGATAGTCGACGCCTCGGACAGTCAAGTCTGTTTATTCAGTTTATTCTGGATATGAGGTCGGGGAGGCCGCACAGGCCCAACCCCTCACCCTTCCGAGAGCCATGAAGACGAGAACGCTGGGAGTCATCGCAGGAGCCTCGCTGGTGTCGTTCGCGCTGGTCGCCCACGCCGCGCCGCTGTTCCGCAACACGGGGACGCTGGCCGGGTGGAGCTCGGTGAACCGGGAGCACCAGGGCTCGGTGAACGAGGTGACGAACGTCACCTACGAAGGAGGCACGGCGCTCAAGATGACGCAGATTCACGACGCGTCGTACGGCGGGCGCTACCACTCGGAGGTGATGCGCACCAACGTGTACCGCCGCGGCGACACCGGCTTCTACGGCTTCGCCTTCCGGCTGCAGCAGGACTGGCAGTTCCAGCCGCAGTCCTACAACATCGCGCAGTTCATCGCGGACTTCTCCGACACCGGCTGCGACGACTACATGCCGTCCAGCATGGTGTGGATTTCCGGCAACCAGCTCTTCACGCGGGTGAAGCAGGGCACCATCTGCAACCAGAAGACGGTGACCTTCGGCAACCTGGCCACGGTGTCGGCCGGGGTGTGGCACAAGATTGTCATCCAGGCGAAGTGGGCGAGCGACGGCACGGGCTTCTACAAGCTGTGGTTCGACGGCGTGAAGGTGCTCGAGCAGTACAACCTCAACACCACCATCGCCGACGACCGCTACTTCCAGTTCCGCGTTGGCCTGTATGCCAATGGCTGGTACGACGACGGCTACATGCAGGGCAGCCAGCCCAACCGCAGCATCTGGTTCGACGAGATTGGCGTCGGCACCACCTTCGCCGACGCCGACCCCGCCCAGTGGTAGTCCGTGACGAGGACCCGGCGGCGAACAGCCCCGCCGGGCCCGTCACCTGACGCCAAGGCCGCGCGCTCGAGGGAAGCTCGACCGTGTACGTCTCCACGTCCGTGCGCTGCCCCAGTGGGAGTTCCAGACCCCGCGCGTGAAGTCACTGGCGAGCGGCTCCGTCCCGTCGCCGTTGGACGTGGTGCGGTGGCGCGCCAGCGTGGAGCTGTTCGGGTTCGCCTGGCGCGGTAGGCTTCTGGCCATGGTGCGTCCTGAAGGACGAGAAAGAGGAGCACGTCCATGCTCCACCAGACCTGCGGGTGAGAGTCCCGTCCGG
>NZ_JAIQDF010000029.1:0-57844 GCF_020037055.1 Myxococcus sp. AS-1-15
TCCCCTCCCCACACCACCGCCACCGCCTCCGGCGTCCGCCTCGCCTGCGCCTCCACCAGCTCGTGCGCGCAGACCTCGACGCGAGTCTCCGACGGCGCGGGGTTCCAGCTCTCCAGCGCGAGCCGCCGGTCCGACTCCGTGAGGAGCGACAGTTCGGACAGCCGGACATCGGGCGCGAGCACCGCGCGCTCCAGCAACCGCTCCAGGTGCGCGACGAGGCGCTCGGCCGACGCGGGCTCGTACAAGTCCGTGCGGTACTCCAGCGTGCCCGTGAGCCCCGCGGGGGACTCACTCAACGTCAGCGTGAAGTCGAACTTCGACGTGCCACTGTCGACATCGAGCGGACGGAAGCGCAGCCCCGGGCTCTCGAGCGCCGCCATGGGCGTGTTGACCAGCACCAGCGCGACCTCGAAGAAGGGCGTCCGCTTCGGCTGTCGCTCCGGCTGGAGCACCTCGACCAGCTTCTCGAAGGGCACGTCCTGGTGCGAGTACGCACCCAGCGTCGTCTCCCGAACCCGCTTCAGGAGCTCACGGAACGTCGGCTCCCCCTCCAGCTTCGTGCGCAGCACCAGCGTGTTCACGAAGAAGCCGATCAACCCCTCCGTGTCCGCGGAGGTCCTCCCCGCCACGGGAGCCCCCACGCAGATGTCGTCCTGCCCCGAGTAGCGCGCCAGCAGCGCCTGCAGCCCCGCGAGCAGGCCCATGAACAGCGTCGCGCCCTCCTGTCGGCAGAAGCCGCGCAGCATCCGCACCAGCCCCACCGGCAGCGTCACCTTGATGACCGCGCCCGGGTTCGACGTGTCCTCGCCGCGAGGGTGGTCCGTCGGCAGCTCCAGCGAAGGAGGAGCTCCGTCCAGCTGCTTGCGCCACCACTCGACCTGACGCTCCAGCGCCTCGCCACGCAGCCGGTCGCGCTGCCGCACCGCGTGGTCCACGTACTGGATGGGGAGCTCGGGCAACGGGGACGCGCGGCCCGCGCTGAAGGCCTCGTAGAGCGCCACCATCTCCCGGATGAGCACCGCGATGGACCACGCGTCCGAGACGATGTGATGCATCGTCACCACCACCAGGTGCTCGCTCTCCTGGAGCCGCAGCAAGCGCGCGCGCAACAGCGGCCCTCGCACCAGGTCGAACGGCTTGCGCGCCTCCTCGCGCACCGCGCGCAGCCCCAGCGCCTCGCGCTCCGACGCGGGCAGGTAGCGCAGGTCCTCCACCTCCAGCGCCATCGGCGCGTTGCCCGCGTGCGCCACCACCTGCAACGGCCGCCCATCCCGCGCCGGGAATACCGTGCGCAGCGACTGGTGCCGACACACCAGCTCCGTGAAGGCCCGCTCCAACGCGGCCACATCGAGCGTGCCCTCCAACCGGATGGCCGCCGGCAGGTTGTAGAGCGCGCTGCCCGGCGCGTACTGGTCCAGGAACCACAGCCGCTGCTGCGCGAAGGACAACTCCGCCTGCCGCTCGCACGGCACCAGCGACGACGGCCGCTCCCGCGACGCGCGCACCGGCTCCAGCACCTCTCCGGGCCGCAGCGCCACCAACGCGTCGATGCGCCCCGCCAGCGCCTCCACCGTCCCCAGGTCGAACATCTCCTGGAGCGACACCTCCACGCGCATCACCGTCCGGATGCGTGACAACACCTGCGTCGCCAGCAACGAGTGGCCCCCCAGCTCGAAGAAGCCATCGAGCGCGCCCACTTGCTGAATGTTCAATACCTCACTCCAGATGAGCGCCACCGCGCGTTCGGTCTCGGTGCGGGGCTCCATCGCACGGGTGACGCTGCGCTCAACGCGAAGGTCCTGGGAGCGTGGCTGGGTCATGAGAGAGGGGCCTGGGAGGGGAGTCCAGGTAAAACATGTCTTACATACAAAACCGGTGTAATTGCACGCAGCCTCCCCACAAGGACGTGCGGTTCACACTTCCGAGCGTGGTGTGCGCGGGACCCGGGCTGAAGCGTTCGCGTCAGGGCACTCGGAAAATTGCCCCACACCTGGATACGCGACCCGTGCGGGCACGTCCGACGCGATGCGTGTGACGCGCCCGCACATGACTCGAGCGATCAACCAGGCTCAGCGCTGAACGGAGGCGCGCTTCACTCCGACGGGTTGACGATGACGTCCATCGTCCGGTGCATGCGCTCCAGCCCCAGGCTCACCAGCGCACGACGAATCTCCGCCTGTCCCCAGAAGAACTTGCGGAACACGTCACGGTCCAGGCGCAGCAACGTGCACGGCGTCAGCGTCTTCACCGTCGCCGTCGCGAGCCGTCCTCGCAGCAACGACACCTCGCCGAAGATGGCGCCCTCCCCCATGTCCGGATACGGGGTGACACGACCATCCGGGTGCGTGTGGAAGACAGCGCACCTGCCGCGCAGCAGGATGTAGAGCGCCTCGCCGGGGACGCCGCGCGTGAGCAGCGTCTCCCCCGCGCCGATGGAACAGGGCACCAGCGCGCTGCCCAATTGCGCCCACAGCTCCGGTGACAACCCGCGCAGCAGCGGGCTGCTCCGCAACGCATCTTCCAGCAACCGCTCGCGGCATCGCATCTCGACCACCGGCGCCTCCAGCCCGTGACGCGCGCCCATCAGCACCAGCCCCGTCCGGGTCAGCTCGCGTAGCACGGTGCGCTCCATCGTCACCACGCTCGCGGTCCGCGGACACTTCGTCATCAGCGCCAGTTCGCCGAAGAAGTGCCCCCCCGACAGCTGCCCCACCATGCGCGCCTCGGCGCCGGCGGGCTCCCGGTACACCCCCACCCGCCCCTCCAGGATGACGAACATCGACGAGCCCGGGTCTCCCTCGCGCACCACCACCCGCCCCGCCGGCAGGAACCGCGTCCACACGGGGAGTGGAGCCCGCCCCACCGGCTCCCGGTCTCTTGAAGGGATGGTCGGCACCGCCGGAGGCCCCTCTCCGTCATTCTCGGGGTTCCGAGAATCCGGAGACACGACTGGCAATGCGGTGGACCGGCTCATCGTCATGCCCCCCTCGGACACAGAGTGGATACGTATGACAGACGTCTCCACCGTCCGGAATTGTCGTTGGGAAGAAAACTTCCTCCCAGCAGCCCGCCGGTACTACGGGATTCCCACATGCATTTCCCGCCCGCCGCGGGACGCCAACCCCCATCCCTTCCCTCGGGAGGACGGCCCGGCCGAGGCCTTGTTGGCGGTTGCCGCCGGGTCCTCGGGCGTCAAACGAAACAACGCGGGGATGACAGACACCACCGCCCCACGTCCCGGTGATGGAAGACAACCTCACACCGGAAGGCGCCCCGAAATACTCCGCAACCTTCGCGCACCGTGTCACCACCCTTGACACCTTCGATTGCGCATGGCACTTAGACGTCCAATAACGATAATGAGAACCATTCTCATTATCCCACTCTCTGGACGGACCCTCGGGCCCAGGACGAAGGAGACGGACTCGATGGGAGACACACCGCGGGTGGCACTGGTGACGGGCGCGGCGCGGGGCATCGGCGCCGAGGTCGCGCGGGTGCTGGCCCCCGAGGCGACCATCGCCGCCCTCGACACGAACGCCGAGGGGCTGCTGGCGCTGGTGGCGGAGCTGCGAGCGCGGGGACAGAAGGCCAGCGCATGGCCGGTCAGCGTCAGTGACGCCGCGGCGGTGGAGACGGCGGTCGAGCGCATCGAGAAGGAGCTGGGCCCCATCCACATCCTGGTGAACGTGGCGGGCGTGCTGCGCATGTCCTCCATCGTGGACCTGAGCGACGAGGACTGGGCGACGACCTTCGGGGTGAACACGAACGGCGTGTTCCATGTCTCGCGCGCGGTGGCGCGTCGCATGGTCCCCCGGCGCGAGGGGGTCATCGTCACCGTGGCCTCCAACGCCTCCAGCACGCCCCGGCTGCGGATGGGCGCCTACGCCGCGTCCAAGGCCGCCTCCACCATGTTCACCAAGTGCCTGGGCCTGGAGCTGGCGCAATACGGCATCCGCTGCAACGTGGTGTCTCCGGGCTCCACGGACACCGACATGCAGCGGGGCATGTGGAAGGACGCCAACGGCGCCCAGGCCGTCATCGCCGGCTCCTCCGAGACCTTCCGCGTCGGCATCCCGCTCAAGCGCATCGCCGACCCGCGAGACATCGCCCACGCGGTGCAGTTCCTGGTGTCGGACCGCGCGCGCCACATCACCCTGCACGACCTGTGTGTCGACGGCGGCGCCACCCTGGGCACCTGAGCACGTGCCCGCCCCCGC
Source organism: Myxococcus sp. AS-1-15 (assembly GCF_020037055.1). Taxonomy (NCBI): domain Bacteria; kingdom Pseudomonadati; phylum Myxococcota; class Myxococcia; order Myxococcales; family Myxococcaceae; genus Myxococcus; species Myxococcus sp. AS-1-15. The sequence continues at coordinate 4,221 of NZ_JAIQDF010000029.1, forward strand.
CGGGCACCCGTGGTTCTCTGTTCGACTTGTTACCTTTGTTTCACGATTGAAACAGTGGAAGGCCACGGGAGTCGCGTCCGATGCGTGCTCCGGGTCCTCCGCGACTGGAGGTTGGCTGTGAAGACGACCGAAGTGGCACCCCAGAAGCTGGCGGCGCAGTTGCTCGAGAGCTACGAGGCCGGCTCCTCCTTCTTCTTCGCCTCGCCACGCCGGACGTTGTTGGCGCGGGGCACCTTCGCCACGGTGCCGCACGTGGGCGGCCAGAGCTCGCTGGAGCGGCTGGGCGAGCGCGTGGCCAAGGTGCTGAGCGACGCGCGCCAGGCGGACCATGACATCCCGGTGGCGGTGGGCGCGGTGCCCTTCGTCGGCCGCGCGCCCGCGCAGCTCGTGGTGCCGATGACGCTCCAGCGCGCCGGCCCGCTCGTGTTCGACGACGTGGCCATGCCGCACCCCGTCCTCCCGCAGAGCTACACGGTGCGCCCGGTGCCGGAGCCCGCCGCGTACCTGGACGGCGTGGCCCAGGCGCTCAAGCTCATGCAGAGCGGCCCCCTGCGCAAGGTGGTGCTGTCGCGCTCGCTGCACCTGAGCGCCACCACGCCCATCGACCTGCAGCGGCTGCTGCACAACCTGGCCCGCCGCAACCCGTCCGGCTTCACCTTCGCCGTGGACCTGCCCGGCGCCAGCGCGGGCGAGGGCCGGCGCACGCTCATCGGCGCGAGCCCCGAGCTGCTCGTGTCTCGCAACGGGATGCAGGTGGTGGCCAACCCGCTGGCGGGCTCCGCCGCGCGCAGCCCGGACCCCGTCGAGGACCAGGCCCGGGCGGCCCGCCTCCTCGAGTCCCCCAAGGATCTGCACGAGCACGCGGTGGTCATCGACGCGGTGGCGGAGGCGATGCGTCCGTTCTGCAAGACGCTGGAGGTGCCGGCCCTGCCGTCGCTCGTCAGCACGCAGACGATGTGGCACCTGTCCAGCCGCATCGTCGGGGAGATCGCCGACCCGTCCATCTCCTCGCTGACGCTGGCGATGGCGCTGCACCCCACGCCGGCCGTGTGCGGCTTCCCCACGGAGCTGGCGCACGAGGCCATCGGCCACATCGAGCCGTTCGACCGGGGCTACTTCACGGGCACCGTGGGCTGGTGCGACGCCAACGGCGACGGCCAGTGGGCGGTGACCATCCGGTGCGCGGAGGCGGACGAGAGCTCGCTGCGGCTGTTCGCGGGCGCGGGCATCGTCGCGGGCTCCAAGCCGGAGTCGGAGCTGGCGGAGACCGAGGCCAAGTTCCGCACCATGCTCCAGGCCATGGGCCTGGGCCAGGGCGCCGAGGTGAAGCCATGAGCACGACCGCGTCCCGGCTCCCCGGCTGCCCCACCTGGCCGGAGGAATATGCCGCGCGCTACCGCGCCGCGGGCTACTGGCGCGGGGAGACCTTCGGCAAGCTCCTGCGCGAGCGCGCCGAGCGCCACGGCGACCTCACCGCGCTGGTCTCCGGCGCCGAGCGGCTCACGTACCGGCAGCTCGACGCGCGCGTGGACCAGCTCGCCGCGGGCCTGCACGGCCTGGGCATCCGCGCGCAGGACCGGGTGGTGGTGCAGTTGCCCAACATCGCCGCGTTCTACGAGGTGTGCTTCGCGCTGTTCCGGCTGGGCGCCCTGCCCGTCTTCGCCCTGCCCGCGCACCGCGGCTCGGAGATCGGCTACTTCTGCGAGTTCACCGAGGCGGTCGCCTACGTCATCGCGGACCGCCACGGCGGCTTCGACTACCGCAACCTCGCCTCCTCCGTGCAGGCGAAGACGCCCACACTCAAGCACGTCCTCGTCGTGGGCGACGCGGGCCCCTTCACCTCGCTGGAGAGCCTGTACGCCGCTCAACCCGTGGCGCTGACCGAGCCCCGCCCCGACGACGTCGCCTTCTTCCAGCTGTCCGGCGGCAGCACGGGCGTGCCCAAGCTCATCCCGCGCACGCACGACGACTACATCTACAGCCTCCGGGCCAGCGCGGAGATCTGCCAGCTCGACACCTCCAGCGTGTACCTGTGCGCGCTGCCGGCGGCGCACAACTTCCCCATGAGCTCGCCGGGCGTGTTCGGCACGTTCTACGCGGGTGGCACCGCGGTGCTGGCCCTGCACCCCAGCCCCGACGTGGCCTTCCCCCTCATCGAGAAGGAGAAGGTCACCATCACCGCCCTGGTGCCGCCCCTGGCCATGGTGTGGATGGACTCGGCCAAGGCGCGCCGGCATGACCTGTCCAGCCTGCGCGTGCTCCAGGTGGGCGGCGCCAGGTTCAGCGCCGAGGCCGCCGCGCGCGTGAAGCCCACGCTGGGCTGCACCGTGCAGCAGGTCTTCGGCATGGCCGAGGGCCTGGTCAACTACACGCGCCTGGACGACTCCGAGGAGCGCATCGTCAACACCCAGGGCCGCCCCATCTGCGTGGACGACGAGCTTCGCATCGTCGACGAGGACGGGCAGGACGTCGCGGTGGGCGAGACGGGCCAGTTGCTCACGCGCGGGCCGTACACCATCCGCGGCTACTACAAGGCGGAGACGCATAACGCGCGCGCCTTCACCCCCGACGGCTTCTACTGCACCGGAGACCTGGTGCGCATGACGCCGGACGGCTACCTGGTGGTCGAGGGCCGCGCGAAGGATCAGATCAACCGCGGCGGTGACAAGGTGGCGGCCGAAGAGGTGGAGAACCACCTGCTGGCGCACCCCGCGGTTCACGACGCCGCCGTCGTGTCCATGCCGGATGCGTTCCTGGGCGAGCGCACCTGCGCGTTCGTCATCCCGCGCGGCACGCCGCCTCCGGCCACGTCGCTCACCGCGTTCCTGCGGGAGCGGGGCCTGGCGGCCTTCAAGATTCCGGACCGGGTCGAGTTCCTCGACGCGTTCCCCAAGACGGGTGTCGGCAAGGTCAGCAAGAAGGCGCTGCGCGAGAAGCTCAGTCAGCCCAACGCGCCCCGCTGAAGCCCACTCCCCCCACGTCCGCACCAGAAAGGCTCTTCCCCCATGGCGCTCCCCGCCATCTCCCCCTATCCGATGCCCGGCGCCGCCGACCTGCCCAAGAACAAGGTCGCCTGGAAGCTCGAGCCGAAGCGCGCGGTGCTGCTCATCCACGACATGCAGCACTACTTCGTGAACGCCTTCACGCCGGGCCAGTCGCCCGTGAAGGAGCTGGTCCCCAACATCCAGCGGCTGCGCCAGCACGCCCACTCGATGGGCATCCCCGTGGCGTACTCCGCGCAGCCGGGAGGCCAGACGCCGGAGCAGCGCGGGCTCCTGCTGGACTTCTGGGGGGGCGGCATCCCCGACGCCCCGGAGCAGAAGAAGATCATCGACGAGCTGACGCCCACCCACGTCGACCTCCAGCTCACCAAGTGGACCTACAGCGCGTTCCGCCGCACGGACCTGCTGAACACGATGCGCGCGCTCGGGCGGGATCAGCTCATCATCTGCGGCATCTACGCGCACATCGGCTGCCTGCAGACGGCCAGCGACGGCTTCATGAGCCACATCCAGCCCTTCCTCGTCGCGGACGCGCTGGGTGACTTCTCGCTCGACCACCACCACCTCGCGCTCAACTACGCCGCGAAGCTGTGCGCGGTCACCACCACCACGCAGCAGGTCCTGGAGATGCTGGGCGCGCCCGGGCCGACGACGCTCCCGCGCCTGACCCGGCAGCAGATTCGCGCGGAGGTCGCGGAGATGCTCCAGCAGTCGGTGCAGGAGGTGGATGAGGACGCGAACCTGCTCGAGCTCGGCCTGGACTCCATCCGCCTGATGAGCCTGGTGGAGCGCTGGAGGAGCTACGGCTTCGAGTCCTCCTTCGTGGAGCTGGCCGAACGCCCCACGCTGACCGAGTGGTACTCGATGCTCGGCGCCATGACGCTCCCGCTCCCGGACGCCAGCAGCGTCCAGGTGTCCGCCCGCTCGTAGTGCACCGCTGACGGAGCGAGGCCTCCTCCACCTCGCTCCCGCTCGACGTCCCCCCAGAAGGATCTGGCGATGCCCGAATCACACGCCGCACCCTGGCCGCTCTCCGCGGCGCAGCACGGAATCTGGGTCGGTCAGCAGCTCGACCTCGCCAGCCCCATCTACAACGCCGGCGAGTGCATCGAGCTGCGCGGCGCCATCGACCCCGCGCACTTCGAGGCCGCCGTCCGGCAGACCGTCTCCGAGGCCGAGGCCCTCCACGCGCGCTTCGAGACCACCGAGGCGGGCCCCTCGCAGCAGGTCACGCCGCGGGTGGACTGGGCGCTCCAGCACGTCGACCTGACGTCCGCCGAGGACCCGTGGGCCGCCGCCCAGGCGTGGATGCGCGAGGACCTGACGCGCACCGTGGACCTCACCCGTGGTCCCCTCTTCGCGCAGGTCCTGTTCAAGGCCGGTCCCGAGCGCTGGTTCTGGTTCCAGCGCGTCCACCACATCGCGATGGACGGGTTCGGCTTCTCGCTGCTCGCCCGCCGCGTGGCGGACCTCTACACCTCGCGCGTCACGGGAAAGGCCGCGCCCGCGGGCTTCGGCCCCCTGCGTCCCGTGCTGGACGAGGACGCCGCGTACCGCGCGGGGCCGCAGCTCGAGAAGGACCGTGAGTTCTGGGTCGGCCGGCTCACGGACGCGCCCTTGCCGGTGACGCTGGCCCCGCCCGCGCCCATGTCCGCCACCTTCGTCCGCGCCACGCGGCAGCTCGAGAAGGTCGACGTGGAGCGGATGCAGACCGTGGCGAAGCAGGTGGGCCTGACGTGGCCGGACCTGGTGCTCGCCGCGGCCGCCGCGTGGATCCACCAGCGCACGGGCGCGCCCGAGGTGGTGCTGGGGCTGCCGGTGATGACGCGGCTGGGCTCGGCGGCGATCCGCGTGCCGTGCATGGCGATGAACATCGTGCCCCTGCGCGTGCCCGTGGCGGCGGACGCCTCGCTCGCGTCGCTGGCGCGCGACATCGCCGCGGAGCTGAAGGCGTCCCGGCCGCACCTGCGCTACCGCTACGAGCAGCTGCGCCGCGACCTGCGCCGCGTGGGTGGTCAGCGCAAGCTGTTCGGGCCCGTGGTCAACATCATGCCGTTCGACTACGGCCTGCGCTTCGCGGGGCTGCCCGGCATCGCGCACAACGTCTCCGCGGGCCCGGTGGAGGACCTCTCCATCGGCATGTACGCCCGCTCCGACGGCGGCGGCCTGCGCGTCGACTTCGACGCGAACCCCTCCTGCTACGACGCGCGCACGGTGGACAGCCACCAGCGCGAGTTCCTCCAGGCGCTCGACACCTGGCTGGGCGCGCCGGATGCGCCCGTGCGTGGCCAGGGCGCGGGGGTCTCCTCCGCCGAGGCCTCGCTGCTCGACGGCGGCCCGCTCCCCACGGCGCCCCGGCCCGTCCTCGAGCTGATGGAGCAGCAGGTCCGCGAGCAGCCGGACGCCATCGCCGTGGAGCACGGCGGGTTCCGGCTCACATACCGCGAGCTGTGGGAGTCCTCCGGAGCGCTCGCGGCCCGGCTCATCGAGCAGGGCGCGCGCGCCGACACCCCCGTGGCGGTGAAGGTGCCTCGCGGGCTCGACGCCATCATCGCGTCCTTGGGCATCCTCCGCGCTGGCGCGGGCTACCTGCCGCTCGACCCGAACGGCCCCGCGTCCCGCGCCTCGGCCATCCTCGAGGACGCCACGCCCTCGCTGCTCGTGCTCCCCTCCGATGCCGTCGAGGCCACCGATGCGAGCCCTCGCGCCTCGGGGCACCTGGACATCCAGCGGCGCGACGTCGCCGTCGCCGAGCAGCCCACGCGCGCCGCCGGTGAGCACCTGGCGTACGTCATCTACACGTCCGGCTCCACGGGCCAGCCCAACGGCGTGCAGATTTCCCACGACGCGCTGGCGCACTTCGTCGCGGGTGCCACGCACCGTTACCGCTTCACCCGCGAGGACCGGGTCCTCCAGTTCGCGCCGCTGCACTTCGACGCCAGCGTGGAGGAGGTCTTCCTGACGTTGTGTGTGGGTGGACGCCTGGTGCTGCGCACCGACGAGATGCTCCAGTCGGTGCCGCGCCTGCTCGAGGCCTGCGCGGCCCACGGCATCACCGTGCTCGACCTGCCCACCGCCTTCTGGCACGAGCTGGCCTATGCCGTGTCCACGGGCGCGGCGAAGCTGCCCTCCTCCCTGCGCACGGTCATCATCGGCGGCGAGGCCGCGCTCCCGGAGCGGGTCGCCCGCTGGCGCGCCACGGTGGGCCCGAGCGTGGAGTTGCTCAACACCTACGGCCCCACCGAGGCCACGGTGGTGGCGACGGTGGCCTCGCTCAGCGATGCGAAGGCCCCCACGTCCGAGCTGCCGATGGCCGACGTGCGCGCGGACACGACGACCTCGCGCGGTGAAGCGAACGCCCCCGCGTCCGAGCGTGACGAGGTCGCCATCAGCGTGCCGCCGCCCGGCATGCGCTCGGACACGACGACCTTGCGCGCTGACGCGAATGGCTCCGCGTCCGACCGTGACGAGGTCCCCATCGGCGTGCCGCCGCCCGGCATGCGCTCGGACACAACGACCTCGCTCGCTGACGCGAACGGCCTCACGTCCGAGCGTGACGAGGTCCCCATCGGCGTGCCGCTGCCCGGCGTGCGCGCGGCGCTGGTGGACGCGCACGGTCGCATCGTCGACCGGGGCTCCGAGGGCGAGCTGTGCCTGTTGGGTGGCGCGCTCGCGCGCGGCTACCTGGGACGCCCGGAGCTGGACAAGGCCCGCTTCATCTCGCTGGCCGCGCTGCCCGGCCAGCCCCGAGCCTACCGCACCGGCGACAAGGCTCGGATGCGCGAGGACGGACAGCTGGTCTTCGTCGGCCGCGTGGACGACGAGCTGAAGATCAGCGGCCACCGCATCGACCCCGCCGAGGTGGAGACGGTGCTGCTCGGCCACCCCGGCGTGCGCGAGGCCGCCGTGGTGGGCCAGACGCTCCCGGGTGGCGCTCGCCGGCTGTGCGCGCACATCGTCGCGGAGTCACCGGCACCGTCCGCCGCGGACCTGCGCAAGCACCTGCTCGCGAACCTGCCGGCCCCCATGGTGCCCGGCGCCATCGTGTTCGTGGAGCGACTGCCTCGCACCAGCACCGGGAAGATCGACCGCGCCGAGCTGCGCAAGGCAGCCGTGGTCGACCCCGCCACCCGGACGGCGCAGGCCACCACGGAGCTTGAGCGCGTGGTGCTGGGCATCTGGGAGGAGGTCCTGGGCGCCACGGGCCTCACCGCGCAGGATGACTTCTTCGACCGCGGCGGCCAGTCCCTCCAGAGCATCCAGGTGGCCAACCGCCTGGGCATCGCCCTGGGCCGCGAGGTCCCCGTCGCCACGGTGTTCCGCTACCCCACGGCCGCCGCACTCGCCCAGGCACTGGAGCACGGCGAGTCCAGCGGCCACGACACCTCCGGCCCGAGCACGACGATGCTCGCGGACGCCGAGCTGTCCGAGGACATCGTCCCCCGCCTCGCGGCTCCCGCGACGACGGGAGCCGCGCGCACCTTCGAGGCGCTGTTCCCCGAGCCCCGCCAGGTGCTGCTCACCGGTGCCACCGGCTTCGTCGGCGCGCACCTGCTCGACCAGCTCCTGCGCCAGACCCAGGCGCGCGTGGTGTGCCTGGTGCGCGCCAAGGACGAAGCCCAGGCCCTGGAGCGCATCCGCGCGGCGATGACGTCACAGCGGCTGTCGACCGAGGGCCTCGGCGAGCGCGTCCTCGCGCTCCCGTCGGACCTCACCCAGCCCTCGCTCGGTCTCAATAGCGCGCGCTTCCATGGGCTCGCGGCCGAGTGCGACGTCATCCTGCACAACGCCGCCGTGGTGAGCGTGGTGCGAGAGTACGGCAGCCTCCAGGCCGTCAACGTCCGGGGCACGCGCGAGCTGCTGCGGCTGGCCGCCGCCGTGCGGCCCAAGCCCTTCCACTACGTGTCCACGCTGGCCGTGGCGCCCCAGGCCGATGTCAGCCCCGAGGTGCCCGAGGACTTCGTGCCCGCGCACCCCGGCCTGCGCGACGGCTACCAGCAGAGCAAGTGGGTCGCGGAGCGGCTCGTGCAACAGGCGTCCGAGCGGGGCCTGCCCGTCGCCGTGTACCGGCTGGGCCGCGTCGTCGGCGCCACCGACACCGCCATCGTCAACCCGCAGGACCTGGTCTGGCGGATCCTCCTGGCGGGCATCCCCGCCCGCACGCTGCCGATGCTCGAGGTGGGCGAGACGTGGACGCCCGTCGACTACGTGGCGCGCGCCATCGTCAAGCTGTCGCGCACGGCCACGCCCGGCACGGTGTTCAACGTCACGCCCGTCCCCGACGTGCGCCTGCCGGACCTGTTCCGCTGGGTGCGCGAGTACGGCTACCCCGTGGACCTGCTCCCCGTCCCCCAGTGGCGCGCCCAGGTCGCCGAGCGCGCGGGCACCGCCGACAACACCACCACGCTGGCCTTCTTCGACCTGCGCTCCGGTGACTCCCAACCCGCGTTCGGCCTGGGGCCCATCCGCTGTCAGCGCCTCCATCACGCCCTGGAGGGCACGGCCATCACCTGCCCCCCCGCGGACCGCCCCCTCTTCTTCCGATACCTCGCCTACTGCGTCGCGAACGGCCTGCTGCCGGCGACGTCCGGCACCCCTCTGGAAACGGCCCCCTCCCGATGAACCGAACCTGGAACCCCCGCACCTGGCGGCAGAAGCCCGTGAAGTACATGCCGGAGGACTATCCGGACGCGCGCGCCCTCACGCAGGTCGAGGACGAGCTGTCCCGGCTGCCCCTGCTGGTGAACCCCGCGGAGACGCGCCGGCTCACCTCCGCCCTGGCCCAGGTCGCCCAGGGCAAGGCCTTCCTGCTCCAGGGCGGCGACTGCGCGGAGAGCTTCAAGGAGTTCACCTCCGACAACATCCGCGACACCTTCCGCCTCATCCTCCAGATGGCGCTGGTGCTCACGTTCGCCGGCGGCAGGCCCGTGGTGAAGGTGGGCCGCATCGCCGGCCAGTTCGCCAAGCCGCGCTCCAGCCCCGTGGAGACGCTCGACGGCGTCACCCTCCCCGCGTATCGCGGCGACATCATCAACGGCATGGACTTCGACGCCGCGGAGCGCACGCCCGACCCCAAGCGCCTGCTCAAGGCCTACCACCAGTCCTCCGCCACGCTGAACCTGCTCCGGGCCTATGCCCAGAGCGGTTACGCGGACCTGTGCAACCTGCACCAGTGGTCGCTCGACTCCGTCGCCGGCACGCCCGGCGCCGACAGCTACCGCAAGCTCGCCGACTCCATCTTCGAGTCGCTGTGCTTCATCAACGCGCTCAGCCCCACCGCCGAGCACAACACGCCGTCCCCCATCCCCGTGGACCTGTTCACCAGCCACGAGGCCCTGCTCCTCAACTTCGAGGAGACGATGACCCGCCAGGAGTCCTCCAGCGGCCACTGGTACGACGGCTCCGCCCACATGCTCTGGATTGGCGAGCGCACCCGCCAGCTCGACGGCGGCCACGTCGAGTTCATGCGCGGCATCCGTAACCCCATTGGCGTCAAGTGCGGCCCCACGATGGAGCCCGATGACCTGCTGCGCCTGATGGACGCCCTCAACCCGGACGCCCTCCCAGGCCGCCTCACGCTCATCGGCCGCTTCGGCTCCGACAAGGTCGCCGACTGTCTGCCGCGCCTCATGACCGCCACCCGCCGCGACGGCCGCCCCGTCATCTGGTCCATCGACCCGATGCACGGCAACACCCACAAGGCCAGCAACGGCTACAAGACGCGCTCCTTCGACCGCATCCTCTCCGAGGTGAAGACCTTCCTGGAGGTCGCCGCCGCCGAGAGCGTCCACGCCGGCGGCATGCACCTGGAGATGACCGGCCAGAACGTCACCGAGTGCCTGGGCGGCCCGCTCGCCGTTACCGAGGACGACCTCCACAGCCGCTACCACACGCACTGCGACCCTCGCCTGAACGGAGACCAGGCGCTCCAGCTCTCCTTCATGGTCGCGGAAAAGCTCCGGGACATGAAGTCTCCCCATGCCCGTGCAGCCTGACTCAACCCCCAACCCTTGACATCACTGGCACCCCGGGAATAAACGGCCTCGAAAATGAAAATGCGAACCATTTTCATAATCCACACCCGGCGTGGAGCGGGGCGCGTGTTCCAGGGCGCGGCGTTGCTGGCGTGCCTGGCCGCGCCGCTGCCCGTGTGGGCGCAGGTCGACGCTGGGCCCCCTCCTGGCGCGGAGGCACCGCCGCCGTCAGTGGTGCCGCCGAGGCTGGTGACCTTCATCGAGGCGCCCTACCCAGCCGAGGCGGAGCAGGCCGGGCTGGAGGCCACCGTCCGGCTGAAGCTGACGCTGGATGACCAGGGCGGCGTCATCGAGGCGCAGGTCCTGGAACCCCAGGGCCACGGCTTCGACGAGGCGGCGAAGGATGCCGCGCTGCGCTTCCGCTTCGAGCCCGCGCGACGTGACGGGGTCGCCGTCCCCTCGCGCATCGCCTACAGCTACGAGTTCCGGCTCCGCGTCACCCCCGAGCCCACCGTGGTGACGGAGGCTCCCGGCCACGCGCGCGACGTCGCTTCCGAGCCGACCGCATCGGAGGAGCCCGCGCCGCAGGGGCCTTCCTCTCCGGGCGAGACCACCGAGCCACCGCCGGTCATCACCACCGCGCCCGTGGACGTCACCCAGGAGGCCATCGAAGTCACGGTGGAGGGCGAGTCCGTGGCGAACCGTCGGCGGCGATCCGCCGAGTCGGTGAAGGCCATCGAGACGGAGAACCTCCAGCGCGAGGCCGTGGACATGGCCCAGGCGCTGGCGCGCACCGAGGGCGTCGACGTGCGGCGTGGAGGGGGCCTGGGCAGCCGCGCGCGCTTCTCGCTGGCGGGCCTGTCCGAGGACCAGGTGCGCTTCTTCATCGACGGCGTCCCGCTGGAGCTCGCCGGCTTCGGCCCGGACTTCGCGAACGTGCCCGTCAACCTGGTCCAGCGCATGGAGCTGTACCAGGGCGTGGTGCCGGCGCGCTTCGGCGCGGACGCGCTGGGTGGCGCGGTGCACATCGTCACCTCGGAGAACCTCCAGCGCACGGGCGCCTCGGCCTCGTATGAGCTGGGCTCGTTCGAGACGCACCGGGTGACGGCGAGCGCGCAGCACGGCACCGGCTCCGGGATGTTCGTCCGCGCCAGCGGCTTCTTCGACTCCAGCCCCAACGACTACCGGGTGGACGTGAAGGTGGACGACGCCGAGGGCCGCATCCACGACGCGCGCCTGCCGCGCTTCCATGACGCCTTCCGCGCGGGCGGCGGCGGCGTGGAGGTCGGCGTGCTGAACCGGCCCTGGGCCCGCAGGCTCAGCCTGCGCGTCTTCGGCTCCGCCTCCACCAAGGAGGTCCAGCACGACGCCACCATGAGCAACGCGTATGGCGACATCGACACGAGCAACCGCTCCGGTGGCGCCACGCTCCGCTTCGAGCAGCTCGCCGCGCGCGACCTCGTGCTGGACGCCGTGGGGGGTTACGTCTACCGCCGCGCCTCGCTGACGGACCTGGGCTCCTGCGCCTACGACTGGTTCGGCCGCTGCATCCTCACCCTGCCCCAGCCCGGGGAGCTGCAGTCCCGCGCCATCGACCGGCGGGTGGGACAGCACACGGCGTTCGTCCGCGCCAACGCCGGGTGGACCTTCGCTCCGGACCAGATGCTGCGCCTGGCCGTGGCGCCCACGTACGTGACGCGCGCCGGAGAGGACCGCGCGCTGGCGCGGCTGGGACAGCAGGATCCGCTCACGGGGGACCGCGGCCTGTTCAACCTGGTGACGGGGCTCGAGCACGAGCTCGATGCATTCGACGAGCGGCTGGAGAACATCGCCTTCGCCAAGAGCTACGTGCAGCTGGCGCGCGCGGAGCGCATCAGCGCCAGCGGCGCCTTCGCACCCGTCGACCGGGACACCTTCAACTTCGGCGTGGGCGACTCGCTGCGCTACCACGTCACGCCCCGGCTCACCGCCAAGGCCGCGTACGAGTGGGCCACGCGCCTGCCCGGCCCCGATGAGATCTTCGGCGACGGCATGCTCATCGACTCCAACCTCACCCTGGAGCCGGAGACCAGCCACAACGTCAACCTGGAGCTCGCGTTCGACAGCGGCGAGACGCCCCGGGGCACGTTCCGCGGCGGCGCGCTGGGCTTCGCCCGCCTCACCGACCAGTTCATCATGCCCATCGGCCGCGAGGGCTACTTCACCTACCAGAACGTCTTCGCGGCCCGCATCCTGGGCGCCACGGGCGCGGCGGGGTGGACCTCGCCAGGCCAGTACCTCTCGCTGGATGGCAACGCGACCTTCCAGGACATCCGCAACGCCTCCTCCGAGGGCAACTTCGGCGCGTTCGACGGACAGCGCCTGCCCGGCCGGCCCTCGCTCCTGGCCAACGGCAGCGCCCGCTTCCAGCTCAGCGGCCTGGCCTCCGCGCGCGACGAGCTGTCGCTGTCCTGGCACACCCGCTTCGTCAACACCTTCTACCGGGGCTGGGAGGGGCTGGGCAGCAAGGACTCGAAGTCGCGCATCCCCTCGCAGCTGCTGCACTCGCTCGCCGTCACGTACGTCACGCGGACCGCTCGCGCGACGCTGAGCTGGACGGTCGACGTGCGCAACCTCACCGATGCCACCGCCATGGACTTCTTCGGCGTGCAACGCCCTGGCCGCGGCGTGTCCGCCAAGCTGGTCGCCGAGCTCTGACTCAGTCCCCACGCTTCATCTCGCAACGTCGTGAAAGGAAATCCCCCCATGAAGGTCCGTTCGTTCTTCCCCCTGCCGCGCATCACCGCCGCGGCGCTCGCGCTGTCGCTCTTCACGGGCTGCGGTGACGACGAGGACTCCGACGAGGCCGACTACGACGGCCCGCTCTACGCCGCCATCACCCAGTCGAGCGTCGACGGCGAGGCCATCAGCTACGTGGCGCTGCTGCGCTCGGTCGACCAGACCGAGAAGATCTCCCTCAAGGACGCCGTGGAGATTCCCGGCCGCGCGCTCGGCTCCGGCGTCCGCAAGGCGGGCGTGCTGTTCGTCAGCCACAGCGAGGAGGCCAAGGTCGAGCGGTTCAAGATCACCGCCAAGGGCAAGCTCGAGTCCGACGGCGAGGTCAGCTTCAAGGGCCGCGGCATCGACAACATCGAGGAGTACCAGCACCAGTTCCAGTTCATCTCCGACACCAAGGCGTACTTCGTGGACGCCCACACGGCGCAGATCATCGTGTGGAACCCCACCGCGATGTCCGTGACGAGCGCCATCCCCCTGCCGGGCCTGGCCATCGAGGGCGCGCTCACGTCCTTCTCCACCATGCCGGTGCGCGTGGGCACCCGCCTCATCATCCCCATCGCCTGGCGCCCCAGCGCGGACATCGCCGTCATCAACCAGGCCGGCGTGGTGGTCATCGACACCACGAACGACTCGGTCAAGGTCGTCACGGACAACCGCTGCGGCTGGGTGCGTGACAGCGTCGTCGGCCCGGACAACCAGGTGTACCTGGCCACCGAGGCGTACGGCTCCGCCGTCAACCGCCTGAAGGGCGCGGACAAGGCCGCGACGCCCTGCCTCATCCGCTTCAACCCGGAGAGCGGCGCGTTCGACGCGAACTTCTACCGCGAGCTGTCGGGGCTGACCAACGGCACCACCACGGGCTCGCTGCTGCGCGGCCCCAACGGCACCGCCTACCTGCGCGTGCTGGACGAGCAGGGCTACACGGTGGACCCGGAGGCCCACCCGCGCCTGGTCGCCAGCGCCCCGGCCTGGAAGTTCTGGCAGCTCAACCTGAGCACCTTCACCGCCACCGCGGTGAACACACTCCCCGCCTCCTCCGGCAGCACGTTCCTCTACGAGGCGGACGACAACCGCCTGCTCTTCACCGAGTTCACCAACAACTCCTCGCTCACCCACTTCCGTGAGCTCACGGACCAGAGCGGCAAGCTGGTCTTCAGCTCCGACGGCCTCATCTTCTCGTTCCTGCAACTGCGCTGAAGTCCTGGCGGGCTGACCCCGGAGGCACCGGCTTCACACAGGCTGCCTCCGGGGCTGCACCGCGCCCCACCGACGACCTCGAGGACCCGACCCATGCACATCGTCGAAATCGTCAAGGATGTCTTCATCCACTGGGGCGCCAACTGGGTGCTCTGGCTCCTGTTCGCGCTGTCGCTGGTGAGCCTGGGCATCATCCTCGAGCGCTGGTGGTTGTTCCGCACCAAGCAGGACCGGGTCCGCGAGCTGTCCGGCGCGCTGGAGGCGACGCTGTCCACGGGCGACTTCCCCGCCGCCATCTCCAAGCTGGAGAAGCGCACGTCGGTGGGCGCCACCGTGGCGCGCGCGGGCTTGAGGCTGGCGCCGCAGGGCATGACGGCCGCGGAGAAGGGCATGCAGAGCGCGCTCGCCATCGAGCGCTCCACGCTGGAGAACCGGCTGGCCTTCCTGGGCACGCTGGGCAACAACGCGCCGTTCATCGGCCTGTTCGGCACCGTCATCGGCGTGCTGCTGGCCTTCGAGGCGCTGAGCAAGACGCAGGGCGCGCCCTCCGGCACCAGCCAGGTCGCCTCCAACGCGGTGATGGGCAGCATCGCCGAGGCGCTGGTGGCCACCGCCGTCGGCATCGGCGTGGCCCTGCCCGCCGTCGCCGCCTACAACTACTTCCAGCGCCGCATCGCCAGCATCCTCGCGGACGCGGAGGCGCTGACCAACCTGGTGCTGGCCTACGTCTCCGCCCGTGAGCGGAACGGAGGCGCCTGAGCATGGCCGGCGGAACGCAGCCTCGCGGTGGGTTGATCGAGGGCATCAACGTCACGCCCCTCGTGGACATCATGCTGGTGCTGCTCATCATCTTCATGGTCACCGCGCGCCTGGTGGACAGCCCCGCCGTGCCCCTGGACCTTCCCAAGGCGGCCCAGAGCGAGCACGTGCAGACGGTCTACGCGGTGGCGCTCACCTCCACGGGCCAGGTGCTGGTGAACGGCGAGGAGGTCTCCGACGTCGCGCTGCGGGACGGCGCGCGCCAGGCGCTGGCGAAGGACGCGGAGCTGCGCGCGGTCATCCAGGCGGACGGCGCCGTCCCCCATCGCCGGGTCATCTTCGTGCTGGACCAGCTCAAGGAGGCGGGGCTCACCAAGGTCGCCTTCGGCACCGTGCGTCCGGAGCCCACCGAGGCCCCCCTCACGGCGGAGGACGGGCGTGTCACTCCCTGAGCCCGCGCCTCGTCGCGACGACGACATCGCGAGCATCATCCTGGGACCGCCGCCCCCGCGACGCAGCCGCCATGGCCTCGCGTGGACGCTGCTCATCTCCGGCCTCGTGCACGCCACCGTTGGAGTCGTAGCGTGGCACGGCTGGAGGTCCTCCTCCGAGCGACCACCGCCCGTGGCCGCCCCGCGCAAGCAGGTGATCCAGGTGGACCACGAGGTGGACCTGAATCCCCCGCCGCCCCCGCCTCCCCAACGCGTCGCCCGCGCGGACCCGCCGGCGCCGCGCGTGAAGACGCCGAGCCCCGCTCCGCGAGACGCCGCCCGCCCCGCTCGCGCCGAGCCCGCTCGGGCGGGCGCCGTGGTGACGGCGAAGGAGCCCGCCGCGCCGCTCGACTTCACCGACTTCGACATGACGACCGGCGATGCCCCGCGCTACGCGGGCGGTGTGACGGCCTCCACGGGCCGCTCCACCACGGCCGTCAACACGGTGCCCGCGGGTGACAGCGAGGGCACGGGCACCGGTGGAAGCCGGGCGCGCTCCATCCAGCTCTCGGCGCGCAGCTGGAGCTGCCCCTGGCCCAAGGAAGCCGACACGCTGCGCATCGATGACCAGACGGTGGTGCTGCGCGTCTCCGTGGACGCGTACGGCGAGGTGACGTCCGCCGAGCTCGTCTCGGACCCGGGCCACGGCTTCGGCCAGGCCGCGCTCGCGTGCGCTCGCAAGGCGCGCTTCGACACCGCATTGGACCGCGAGGGTCGTCCCCACGCGGCTGTCTCTCCCCCAATTCGGGTGCGCTTCGTGCGCCCCTAGACGCTCGCCCGCGCGACCGCCGCGGGCCCGTGACGATGGAGTGTTTCGTGAACGCCGCTTCTCCACCCCGTCAGGAGCGAGTGCTGGCCCTGCTGCTCGCGGGGGTCCAGTTCAGCCACCTGCTGGACTTCATGATCATCATGCCGCTGGGGCCGGAGTTCATCCGGCGCTTCGGCCTGACCACGGCGCAGTTCGGCGCGATGGTCTCCTCGTACACCCTGGCCTCCGCGGCCATGGGCGTGCTGGGGCTGTTCTGGTTGGACAGGTTCGACCGCAAGCGCACGCTGCTGGCCATCTACGCGGGGTTCATCGTCGCCACCGCGGCCTGCGGCTTCGCGTCGGGGTTCGTGTCGCTGCTGGTGGCGCGCTCGCTGGCGGGGGCCTGCGCGGGGCTGATGGGCGCGGTCATCATGGCCATCATCGCGGACGTCGTGCCGGGTGAGCGCCGGGGTCGGGCCATCGGCACGGTGATGTCCGCGCTTGGCCTGTCCGCCGTGGCCGGGGTGCCGCTGGGCCTGGGAATCGCGAACCTGTTCGGCTGGCGCTCGCCGTTCTTCGCCATCTGCGCGCTGGCGCTCGTGATGTGGCTGGGCTTGTGGCGCGTGCTCCCGCCCGTCGTGCAGCACCTGACGCGCGGCGCCCACGAGCCCCGGGGCAATCCACTGGCGACGCTGGCGTCTCCGGGCGTGGCGCTGGGCTGGGTGCTGACCTTCTTCGTGGTGTTCGCCAGCTTCCTGCTGATTCCGTACCTGGGCACCTTCATGGTGGGCAACCTGGGCCTCGCGCAGACGGACCTGCCGTGGGTGTACCTGGGCGGCGGCGCGGGCACGCTGGTGGCGGCGAAGCTGGTGGGCCGCTTCACGGACCGCCTGGGCGCGGGGCGGATGCTCGGGTGGCTCCTGGTGGGCACCGTAGGCCCGCACCTCTTGTTCACCCACCTGTCCTCGTCCTCGCTGCCGGTGGTGACGGCGGCCTTCGTGCTCTTCATGGCGGTGACGTCCACGCGCGCCATCCCGACCATCGCGCTGGTGTCATCGCGCGTGCCGCCCTCGCTGCGCGGCCGGTTCCTCGCCGTCAACATGGCCGCGAGCGACGGCGCCTCGGGGCTCGCCGCGTGGGTGAGCGGCCTCCTCATCTCCACCGCTCCGGACGGCGCGCTCGTCGGCTTCGGGCAGGTGGGGTGGATGGCCGTGGCCGTGACGCTCCTGTCGCTCGGCCTGCTGTGGACGTTCGGCCGGAGCGCGGTGGCCCTGAAGACGGCGACGACGTGAGCCTCGAACCTTCTCCCTGGAACGCAGCACCCGAAGCACCTCGATTCAAAGGAAGCCCCATGGACATGCCCACCCAGAAGCACCCGTCCCTCCCTCGCCCCATCCAGGGTGAGATGAAGCTGGAGCGCTCGAACCAGCTCCTCGCCGAGGCGCGCAAGACGGTCCCCGGCGTCACCCAGTCGATGATGAAGAAGCCGGAGCACTTCGCCCCCGGCTCCTTCCCCGTGTTCCTCGCCAAGGGCCGGGGCGCGCTGGTGGAGGACGTGGACGGCCAGGAGTACATCGACTTCATCAGCGGCCTCGGCGCCAACATGCTGGGCCACAACCACCCCGCGGTGGTGGACACGATTCGCAAGCACCTGGAGGAAGGGGTCCTTCACTCACTGCCCACGCCCGTCGAGGTGACGTCCATCCAGGCCCTGCTGGACCTGGTGCCGGGCGCGGAGCAGGCGCGCTTCTTCAAGACGGGCGCGGACGCCACGTCCGCGGCGGTGCGCCTGTCGCGCTACGTGACGGGCAAGGAGCGCATCATCACGGTCGGCTACAACGGCTGGCACGACCACTTCATGTTCGACACGCCGGGAGTGCCGGCCGCCATCGCGGGCCTGACGACGCGCCTGCCGCTCTTCACACCGCCGGACGAGGCGGTGCTGCTGTCCACCATCGAGAAGCAGGCCGGCCAGCTGGCGGCGGTGATCCTCTCCATCCCGTACAACCGCGTGCTGTCCGCGGACTTCATGAAGCAGGTGCGCGCGGCGTGCACGGCGCACAACGTGATGTTCGTGATGGACGAGGTGGTGACGGGCTTCCGTCTGGCGCTGGGCGGCGCGCAGGAGTTCTTCGGCGTGAGGGCGGACATCTGCTGCATGTCCAAGAGCATCGCCGCGGGCATGCCGCTGTCGGCCATCTCCGGCCCGGAGAAGTACCTCTCCAAGCTCGCGGACCTCCAGGTCTCCACCACCTTCGGCGGTGAGCTGTTGACGCTGGCCGTGTGCGAGGCGGTGCTCAAGCACTACAAGCAGAACGACCCGGCGAAGCACGTCTCGCACCTGGGCCGCAGGCTGCGCGAGGGCATCAACCAGAAGGCGGAGGCGGCGGGCTCGTCGCTGCGCGTGCTGGGCTACGACGCCATCCCCTTCTTCCGCTACTCGCCCGACATGGCCGAGCACGCGAAGCGGATGACGCCGTTCCAGGGTGGCATGGCCCGTCGCGGCATCCTGCTGCGCCGGGACGTGAACTTCATCGGCGCGGCGCACACCGAGGAGCAGATCGACTACACGGTGGAGATGGCGGGCGAGGTGCTGCGCTCGCTCGCGAAGCCCGCGTAAGGCTCGCCTTCGGGGAGGCCGGAGTACCTGGCCTCCCCGAGGGGTGTCTCACTTGGAATCGTGGATGTGGTCCGCGTGGCCGCGCTTCCAGTATCCGGTGACGCGGACCCAGCTCTTCTGCGTGCCGCGCTCGTTGAGCAGGTGCTCGCGGATGGTGCGCATCTCCGATGACTCTCCCGACACCCAGGCGAAGTAGTCGCCGGGCGGGAAGTCGAGTTCGCGGATGGCCTTGTGGAGCAGGCCGGTGGAGCCCGCCTCGGCGCCGTTGCGGTGCAGCCAGGTGAGCGTCACGTTGGCGCGGGTGGTGAGCGGCTGCTCCTCGCTGGCGTCGGCCACCTCGACGAAGACGATGGCGCGGGCGCCCTCGGGCAGCTCCTCCAGCCTGCGGGCGATGGCGGGGATGGCGGTCTCATCGCCGGCGAGCAGGTACCAGTCGAAGTCATTGGAGACGAAGAGCGAGCCGCGCGGGCCGCCGACGCCGAGCATGTCGCCGGGCTTCGCCTGGGCGGCCCACGAAGATGCGGGGCCGGAGCCGTGGAGGACGAAGTCCAGGTCCAGCTCGCCGGTGGTGGAGTCGTAGCGGCGCGGCGTGTAGTCGCGCGAGTCGGGCTTCTTCTCACCGGGCTGGAGCTGGGGGCCGGTGGGGCCCATGGTCGGAATCACGGGCTTGCGCTTGCCCTGCTCCGGGAACAGGACCTTCACATGGTCATCGGCCCCTTCGCTGTGGAAGCCCTCGATGTCCTGGCCGCCCAGGGTGATGCGCACCACATGCGGGGTGACGGGCGTCACCCGCAGCACCTCCAGGCAGCGGAACTTCACGGGGAACGGGCCCCGTCGGTACACCTTCTCGGTCACGCTCGTCGTCACGTGCTCTCCTTCATTTTCCATTTCAATATTGACTCGCAATTTCAGCGACGCAACTGAAATCGCTCGCTCGCCGGGGCGGGCGATTGGCTGCCTGACGGGTGCCGCTCGCGGGGCGTTCCGCCATCGAGCTCGGAGGTGCCCCTGACCTGGCGAGGGAATCGCGCACCCCGCCGCTCGCCGACACATCCAGACACCCTGTCTGCGATTCAACGAGCGCCAAAGCCACACACCCACGACAGATGTCACCATGGACTCCCCTGGGGAACAGGCGACTCTCTCGACTTCATGATTTGCCCAATCATAGGATGTCCTGGCGATGCAATCCCTTGCGACGCAGGATGCGCCCGTGACGCCTGGGCAATCCTGCCGCAAAGCGTTGCAGCGCACTCCAACCCGATGAGTCCGCCACACCCCAGGAAAAAACTTCATGTTCAAGACCCACATCATCCGTTCGACCATGCTCGCGGCAGCGACCCTCCTCTCGACCAGCTGCGGCGTGGCGGCTCCCGAAGAAAGCCTGGAGTCTGACGCGACCAGCACCCGTGGCGATGCGCTCGGCGGCGCCGAGTTCTGGCATGACTTTCGCGCATACAGCGGAGCTTCCCCCGAGTGTAATGGCTTCAATGTCTCCGAAGGTCGAGGCCTGGGCCAGTGGACGAGCCAGATTCGCCTCGACACCGACTCCCGGCCGCAGGGGTGCTGGCAGAAGTTCGGCATCCAGGACCCGTATGGTGAGCTGAGCGGGCTGATGCTGACGGTCAGCTTCTATGGACAGGGAAGCCCGACTGCCAGCGGGCAGTGCGACAACCCCGGGACTTACGTCGTTCCCATCGGCCCGACGCTCGACTGGACCGGTCCCTGGGGAATCGACACCACCGATGCCTATGGCGGATGCGTGCAGACGTTCAGCATCTCCGGCCGCGATGACATCGCACTCGATGTGCGCTTCGACGCCGACCGCCACAATGGCCAGTGCCAGAACGCGGGGCTGCACACGGTGACGTCGATCAACCCCGTCTCCCTCACGCTCGACATGGACAACCGTTATGGCGGTTGCTACCAGACCTTCCGGCTCCGGAAGATGACGTGCGGGGACAACGTCTGTGAGTCAGGTGAGCTCTGCCCGGCGGACTGCATGGTTTGCGGTGACGGTATCTGCAATGGCTCGGAGACCCGGGCGACGTGCCCGGAGGATTGCTTCCCGCAGGGTCCTGGCAACTGCGCGATCTACTGCCCGCCCGAGATTCCGTGACGAAGGCGACGCGGAGGGGGGCCTCATGCCCCTCTCCGCACGCTGTCTCCACACCCGCGCGTGGACGTGCTACCCACCGGGTCCATGCCACGCCCCCCTCGAACCGCTCCCCCGCCCAAGGGACCGGCGCCCACCGTCGCCCCCGCCGCACCGCTGCCTGCTGGCGCCCCGTTCACCTGGCGCTCGGAGAGCGATGAGCCCTCTCCTGCCCGACTGCACCCGGTGGACGACCGGCTCAGCGCGGACACGGCGCTCAAGCGGGTCCGCCGAGGCGAGTTCCTGCTGTACTCCGGCGACTTCCACAACGCGAAGCAGTTGCTGGGCGCGCTGGGCCGCCGACTGGAGCGCGCGTCGAACGCCCGCACTCCCCTGGAGGCGTTCCGCGCCGAGCGCCGCGCGCGGCAACTGGAGCACGAGACGCTGTCGCGCATCGTCGTGTCACTCGACCGCGACTACCGGCTCGCACTCTCACGCGCACCCGACGTCGCCCTGGCCTGCCGACAGGTCTGGGGCGAGCCCGAGACGGAGTTCACCGTCGTCCCCCTCAAGCAACTGCTCGGCATGCTCGGAGCCGCGGAGTGGCGGCGCAAGGGATTGTCGGTGCCCGGCCTCACCGGCCTCATCCATCCGCACTACGGCGTGTACCTGCCCACGCGCACCGACTACGTGGAGCTGCTCCTCTCGCTCCCCACGCTGAAGGGCCCGCGCGTGTTCGACATCGGCACGGGCACGGGTGTGCTCTCGTTCCTCCTCCTCCAGCGAGGCGCCTCGTCCGTGCAGGCGACGGACATCGACTCCCGCGCGGTGGCCTGTGCCCGGGAGAACGCGGAGCGGCTGGGGCTGCGCAAGTCCTTCCAGGTCACCGAGGGGGACCTCTTCCCGGAGGGCAAGGCGGACCTCGTGGTGTGCAACCCGCCGTGGATTCCGGAGCCCCCGAAGAACCGCGTGGACCGCGCGGTGTTCGACGAGGACAACCAGTTCCTGCGGCGCTTCCTCGAAGGGCTCCCAGACGCGCTCACGCCCGGCGGCGAGGGGCTGCTCATCCTCTCCGACCTCGCGGTCCTGCTCGGCCTGCGCCCCCAGGGATGGCTCCAGGAGCAGTTCGCCCGCTGCGGCCTGACGGTGAAGTGGAGCCGCTCGACCGCGGCCCGACACTCCAAGTCCAAGGACACCTCGGACCCGCTGCACATGGCGCGCTCTCGCGAGATCACCACCCTCTACTGCCTCACACGCGCCGCGGGGTGAGCGGACACCCGACGCGGCATGCAGCGCCTCACCGGCGAGGCGCGCCGTAGCGCGAGCCTCAGCCCTCGAGGTCTTCGGGCGTGACGCCGACGGCCTCGAGGTCCAGGTCCTCCAGCGGAATCCGCTGGATGTGCTCCCGGGGCTCATACTTGGGATTGAGCTTGTCGCGGTACTTCTCCGAGCCGCTCTCGTACGTCACCCACAGCTGGCCATCGATGATGTTGAAGCCCTGGGCATACGGGTCGATGAGCCCGTTGCTGATGTCCTTGCGCTCGGAGATGTCCGCGGTGAAGGAGTCCGGGGTGCCCTCGAACGGCTGGTAGACCAGCTTCTGGTCGCCGGTGGTGAACAGCAGCGCCCCGTCGACCACCGTCATGCCCTGCGCGCGGTCCGGCGCGCGGATGGGGCCCTGGCGCGAGCCCTCGATGATCTCCCCGGTCTTCTCGTCGAGCTCGTAGCGCCACACGGCGCCCGCCTTGCCATCGCCGTCCTTGCTGTACGAGCCGACGTACGCGTAGCCATCGCTCACCGTCATGTAGCTGCCGGCGGACACCAGACCGATGCCCGTCGCCGGGTCCGTCAGCCCGTCGCCGCTGGGGACCTCCGTCACCTGGAAGGCCGGCACCTCGGCGCCCGGCTTCGCGTTCTCGATGTCCTCGCGCCGGTAGACGTAGAGGTGATGGGTGTCGGAGACGTAGACGAACTCACCGTCCGTGGAGACACCGCCACCATGAGAGGGCGCCCCGGCCTCGGGGTTGGAGCTGGAGCCCCCCAGGCGGACCTGCTGCGCCTCCACGCCCGAGTCCTTGTCCTGGAGCGAGAGCAGCACGCCACGGCCATCGGCGTAGTAGGTCGTGAGCACCTGGTCGCGCTTCGCGTCGTAGCCCTGCCCCTGCGGCGTCCAACCGGCGTCCAGGTGCAGCAGCTTCGGGCCGACCGACTGCGCGGCCCCCGCGTCCGTCGCCACGGCGCTCGCCCCCTCGGGCGCGGCGGTGCGCGCCGGGCTGTGCCCCGTGAGGTTCACGAGCTCGGGCTTCGCGCGCTCCAGGGCGTCCTGGGAGAAAGGGCTCACGGCGGGGAGCGGCGTCGCCGGGGACGCGACGGGCTCCGTCGTACGGGCCTGGGTGGGGATGGAAACGGTCCGAGGGGAGATGGGGCTGACCACGGGAAGCCTCCGGCTGAACGGATGCCCCCCGCACCATGGGCGCAGGGGGCCAGACTCCCACCATACGCGATATCGCCCCCGATGGTTACACACCCCCAGCAGGGTCCACGCCGGGGCGTCCGCTCAAGCGCTCTCGGCGAGGGCGACGGGCTGCTCCTGTCGAGGCACGGCCGTCCCCTTCTTGCGACGCAGCTGCGCGGCCTCGTGGGCGCGGCGGATGCGGCGGGTCGCCATCTCCGCGGTGTACGCGGGCGCGAGCGACAGGAAGCGACTGCCCTCCAGCCGACTCCCCTCCTGGTACACGATGCGCTGCTCGACGAAGCGTCCGAGCATCGCCGCGACCTCGTCCTGGGTCGCGCGCCCGGTCTCGATGAACTCCTCGCGGAGGTCCTCCCAGCGTTGGATCTCCATGCAGGCCATGTAGACGTCCCGCTCCAGTCCCCGCAGCACGATGTTGTTCAGCATCCCGCTGCGCGTGTCGTAGAGCCGCATCGAGTCGCCGCTGTCCAGGTACGTCAGCAGGTGCCGGTACTGCGTCTCCTTCGCCGCCGCGTAGGCCCGCCCCCACTTCCGGCACGCGTCGTAGACGCTGCTCCAGTCCGTGGGCGTGCTCGGGCTGTCATACGAGAGGTCGAGCAGCGAGATGCGCTGATAGACCTCCTCCGGCAACCCCACCTTGTAGAAGTCCGCGTTGCGGATGTTCGACAGGCCGTACTCCTGGCTCAGCGTGTCGATGGTCGCGCCCCGCCCCAGCCAGAAGCGGTTCGGGTTCAGCGGGGTGTAGAGCAGCGCGTAGTCCAGGATGGTCTGCGTCGTCTCCTCCACCTCCTCCTGCCGCGCGCCCGGGAAGTCCGTCAACAGGTTCGCGCTGTTGAGGATGCCCAGCTCGTGGCAGACCTTCATCGCCTGCAGGTTGGCGATGACCGACGTCCCCTTGCCAATCCGCTTCAGGTACGAATTGGACAGCCCCTCGATGCCGAACTGCACGTAGCGCACGCCCGCCTCCCAGAGCCGCAAGAGCTCGTAGGGCCGGACGCTGGCGCGCATCTCATAGAAGATGACGAAGTCCTTCCCGGTGTCGATGACCCGGTCCGCGAACTCCTCGATGCCCTTGGCGCGGATGATGTTGTCCAGGAAGAAGAGCACGTTCGTCTGGTAGCGCCCGTTCAGCGCCAGGATGTCCGTCACCACGCGCTCGGCGCTCTTCTCGCGGTAGCCATTCCACTGCACGTTCAGGTTGCAGAAGAAGCACGTGGCCTTCGGGTTCCCCGTGCGCTTGGCCCGGTCCCACCAACACCCGCGCGAGCCCTCGATGGTGAGGAACCACAGGAGGTTCCCCTCCTCCGCCTTGCGCGCATACTCGTCGTAATCCGGCAGCGGGAGCGCATTGATGTTGGGCACCTCCCAGAGCTGCGCGCCGCCCGCGAGCTCCCCCGCCGTGGCCCGCGAGATGACGCCCTTGATGCCCCGCATCTCCGTCTGCCCCTCGCGCAGCTGACGCACCAGCGCGAGCAGCGGCTGCTCCCCTTCTCCCTGGATGATGTAGTCCAGGAAGTCGAACTCCTTCAGCAGCGACGGCCCCACCTGGTTGGAGATGGTCGACCCGCCCAGCAACGTCTTCGTGGCGGGCGAGCGCTGCTTGATGCGCTGACAGAGCGAGAGGTTCGCGAAGAGCTGACCGAAGCAGGTCGTGAGGCCCACCACGTCGAAGCGCCCCGCCAGCGCGTCCGCCAGCCGGTCCAGGTGCGCCTCCAGCCGGGCGGTGAGCGTGTCGAAGACTTCTTCCCACGTCGACGCCTCCCCGAAGTGGGCCGGGGACACGATGGCGCCGGGCCCCGTCAATGCCTCTCCGGTCGCCTCCATCCGCTTGACGAAGAAGTCACGCACCCGTTGCTTCTGCTGCGGGAAGAGGCACGGCGTGTACAACATCTCTCCGACCTCATACGAGTTCTGGGAGATGAGGTCATAGAACGCCAGCCCGATCTCGTTCGCCACCTCGAGATAGGCGGAGCGGCACTCCACCTCCACCGTCGGCTCCTGCTGACGCAGGTACGCGGACAGCGCCCCCATCGCCGAGGAGGGATGCCGATGGAGCGACCAGGGGAGTGCAACGAGACCGATTCGCATGAGGGGCCTCTGCATTGACTTCGTATTGACTTCCATCCCATTCAATCAAATCATCAAGCCTAGCGCATATTCCGGCATATACCCGGATAGCCTGACCAAGACTGTCTATCCATAAAATTACAGCCATCACCCGCATCGAGGGGAGGCGTCCATGACGCTCAGAATCGAACCGTTTGGAAGCGGCAGTGGCCGGCTCGTCCACCGGGAGGGTCCGGACGACATCCTCCAGCTGCCCGCGGAGGAGCTCATCGCGCTCTTCAAGTCCGCGGGTCTGGTCATCTTCCGGGGCTTCACCACCAGCCCGCAGGTGATGCATGACTTTGCGGGTCGCTTCAGCACGCGCTTCAACCGGGACCGCCTGCGCCCCGTCGTCGCCGGGAGCGACGGCTACGTGCAGATGGTGACCGAGGGCATGGGCTACGTGGAGCCCCACGCCGAGCAGGCCAACTCCCCCTTCCGTCCGGACGCGCTCTGGTTCTGCTGCAGCGTCCCCGCCGCGGAGGGCGGCGAGACGCTCGCCTGGGACGGGGTCCGCCTCTGGGAGAAGCTCCGCCCGGAGCTCAAGCAGCTCTTCCGGAACAAGAAGCTGCGATTCTTCCAGCGATACTCCAACGACAAATGGCAGCGCTTCATGGGGAATGGCGCCACCCTGGCCGACGTTCAGACCACCTTGGATGGAATTGAGGGTGTCTCCTATTACGTCAGCCCAGACGATTCCATCTACCTCGAATATGTCTGTCCCGCGGTGGTGAAGACCCGTTACGGAGGGCAGGACGCGTTCGCGAACAGCCTGTTGTCGGAGCGCAAGAATACACTGGGGGACCTGATGTCTTTCGATGACGGCTCGGCCATCTCGGACGACCTCGTCTCCGAGGTCCAGGAGGCGATGAAGGAGCTGGAGGACGCCATCGCCTGGCATCCGGGGGACCTGGCGTTCATCGACAACTCCCGCTACCTGCACGGTCGCAACGCCTACACGGACACGCGGCGGAAGATCTTCTCCAGCCTCAGCTTCCTCAACTTCTAGGCACGTCCACCCCTGGCGTTCTTCCCAAGGAGTCGCAGCCCGTGGAGTCACTCGAGCCCACCAGCGACGCCGGGGCCGCGGTCGCCATCATCGGAATGGCGGGGCGGTTCCCGGGTTGCGCGGACATCGCTTCGTTCTGGCGCGCACTGAAGGCGGGCACGGAGACGCTCACGTTCTTCTCCGACGAGGAGCTGCGCGCCCGCGGCGTCCCGCCCGCATCGCTGGCCTCGCCGCACTATGTGCGGGCGAAGGGGGTGCTCGCCGGCGCGGAGCTGTTCGACGCGGCGTTCTTCGGCTTCAGTCCGCGCGAGGCCGAGCTGACGGACCCGCAGCAGCGGGTGTTCCTGGAGGTCGCGTGGTCGGCGCTGGAGCACGCGGGCTACACCTCGGACACCCACGCGGGCACCGTGGGCGTGTACGCGGGCGCGGGCTGGCCCAGCTACCTGCTGTTCAACCTCGCGACGCATCCTCACCTGCTCGGCCCGGAGACGGGGCACCAGGTCCTGCTGGGCAACGACAAGGACAACCTGGCGACGCGGGTCTCCTTCAAGCTGAACCTCAAGGGGCCCAGCCTCACGCTGCAGACGGGCTGCTCGACGTCGCTGGTGGCCACGGCGGTGGCGAACCAGGCGCTGCTCACGTACCAGTGTGACCTGGCGCTGGCGGGTGGCGTCTCCATCACCGTTCCGCAGACGGGGTATCTGCACCAGCCCGGCAGCATCTTCTCGCCGGACGGTCACTGTCGCGCGTTCGACGCGCGGGCCCAGGGCACCGTCATCGGGAACGGCGCGGCGGTCGTCGTCCTCAAGCGACTGGAGGACGCGCTCGCGGATGGGGACAGCATCTACGCGGTCATCAAGTCCGCGGTCATCAACAACGATGGCGCGACGAAGGCGGGCTACACGGCGCCGAGCATCGACGGGCAGGCGGCCGCCATCATGGAGGCCCACGCCTCCGCGGGGGTCGACGCCCGGAGCATCACCTACGTTGAGGCCCACGGCACGGGCACCACCGTCGGAGACCCCATCGAGGTCGCGGCGTTGACGCAGGCGTTCCGCGCCAGCACGGAGGCCACGTCGTTCTGCGCGCTCGGCTCGGTGAAGACGAACGTCGGGCACCTGGACGCGGCGGCGGGTGTCACCGGACTCATCAAGACCACCCTCGCGCTCCAGCACGGGCAGCTTCCGCCGAGCCTGCACTTCGAGACGCCCAACCCACGCATCGAC
This sequence comes from Myxococcus sp. AS-1-15, assembly GCF_020037055.1. NCBI lineage: Bacteria > Pseudomonadati > Myxococcota > Myxococcia > Myxococcales > Myxococcaceae > Myxococcus > Myxococcus sp. AS-1-15. The sequence goes on from NZ_JAIQDF010000029.1 coordinate 31,699, forward strand.
TTCGCCAGCACGCCCTTCTTCGTCAACACCGCGCTCACCGAGTGGAAGCCCCAGGGGTTCCCCCGGCGCGCCGGCGTCAGCTCCTTCGGCCTGGGTGGCACGAATGCGCACGCCATCCTGGAGGAGCCGCCCGTCACCGCGCGCACGAAGCCCGCCGCGGGACCGCGCCTGCTCGTGCTCTCGGCGAAGACGAGCGAGGCGCTGGAGCAGGCGACGACGAACCTGGCCCAACACCTGGACACGCACCCGGAGCTGGAGCTCGCGGACGTGGCCTACACGCTCCAGGTCGGACGCAAGCCCTTCGCGCACCGCCGCGTGCTGGTGTGCCACGGCCTCGCGGACGCGGCCTCCACGCTGGGCACGCGAGATCCACAGCGCGTGCGCACCCGCCACACGGAGTCCCCGGCCCGGGGCGTCGCGTTCCTCTTCAGCGGACAAGGCAGCCAGCACGTCGGCATGGCGCGCGAGCTCCACCGGACGGAGCCGACGTTCCGGGAGCACGCGGACCGGTGCTTCGAGCTGCTCCGGAGTCGCCACGGGGTGGACCTCCAGGCACTGCTCTACCCGCCGGACTCGCAGCGCGAGCTCGCGGCCGAGAAGCTGAAGCGCACGGAGAACGCCCAGCCCGCGCTCTTCGTCATCGAGTACGCCCTCGCGCGGATGTGGATGGCCTGGGGCCTGCGGATGGACGCGGCCATCGGCCACAGCCTGGGGGAGTACGTCGCCGCGACGCTGGCGGGCGTATTCCAGTTGGAGGACGCGCTGGCGCTGGTCGTCGCTCGGGGCCGACTGATGCAGGCGCTCCCGCCCGGCGCCATGCTCGCCGTTCCACTGTCGGAGCAGGAGCTGACACCGCTGCTGGGAGGCACAGGTCTCAGCCTGGCCGCCGTCAACGCGCCCTCATCCTGCGTCGTCTCGGGGGCGACCGAGGCCATCGCGGCGCTGCGACAGCAGCTCGACTCAAGGGGGCTCGGCGGCAGTCTCCTGGAGACCTCGCACGCGTTCCACTCGGAGATGATGGAGCCGGTGCTGGCGCCGTTCGCGGAGCAGCTCCGACGCCTGCGGCTCGACGCGCCCCGGACCCCCATCGTCTCGAACCTCACGGGCACGTGGCTGACGGCCTCTCAGGCGACGGACCCGGACTACTGGGTCCAGCACCTGCGGCGCACGGTGCGCTTCTCGGCGGGCGTCGGCATGTTGTTCGAGGACCGGCAGCGAGCGCTCCTCGAGGTCGGCCCGGGCAGGACGTTGACCCAGCTCGTCCGGAAGCATCCCGGACGCGCGCCCGCGCAGGCGGTGTTCTCCTCCCTGCCGCATCCGCGAGAGCAGACGTCGGACCTCTCGTTCGTGCTCGACACGCTCGGGCAGCTCTGGATGGAGGGGCTCTCGGTGGACTGGCCCAGGGCGCAGCGGGACGCACGTCCCCGCCGTGTCCCCCTGCCGACGTACCCCTTCGAGCGTCAGCGCTATTGGATCGACCCGGCTCGCGCGGAGGCCACCGAGGCGCCCTCGCTCACCGACGCGCTCTGGCAGCCCGTGCTGGAGGCGGCACGTGCCCAGGCGCAGGAAGATCTCTCGGGCTTCGATGCCTCCTCGCATCGGCTCGACAAGCACAGCCTGGACGCGGCCTGCACCGCGTACATGAACCTGACGCTGCGCGCCCTCGGGGCCTTCCCCGATTCGAGCGCGGCGTATTCGCGCGAGGAGCTCCTCGGACAGTGCCGGGTCATCGCCCGGTACGAACAGCTCTTCTCCCGGTGGCTGCGGCTGCTCGTGGAGGCAGGGCAGCTCGACCAGGACACGACGGGGCGCTTTCGGTCGCTGCGCCCGTGTTCCGCTGAAACAGTGCGGTCGCTGGTGCGGGACGCGGAGGCGCGTTGGGCGAGGACGCCGCAGGTGGTGGACCTCATCCGCCGGTGTGGTGACGCACTGAAGGACGTGCTGCGCGGGGAGCAGTCGCCGACGGAGCTGTTCGCATCCATCCTGGAGGGCTCGGCCGAGAAGGCGCAGACGGAGTTCGGGCTGAAGACGTACTACCGAGGCATCCTGCGCGCCGGTGTGGAGCGACTGGTGCGGCAACTCGGGCCCACCACGAAGCTCCGGGTGCTGGAGATTGGCGGCGGCACGGGCATCGCGACGACGGAGCTGCTCCCCATCCTGCCGCGCGAGCGCACCGAGTACACGTTCACCGACGTGGCGCCGCTGTTCCTGTCCCAGGCGAAGCGGAAGTTCAGCGCCTGGCCTTTCATGAAGTACGTCCCGCTGGACATCGAGCGCGCGCCCGAGACGCAGGGCCTCCCCCAGGAGTCGTTCGACGTCATCGTCGCCGTCAACGTGCTCCACGCGACGCGCAACCTGCGCACCACGCTCGCGCACGTGCGCTCCCTCCTCGCGCCCGGGGGCCTGCTGCTCCTGGGCGAGCTGACCGAGCCCACGCCGGACTTCGCCATCACCTACAGCCTGATGATGAACCCGGTCGAGGACCCGGAGCGAGACCAGGGCAACCCCTTCTTCACGCCCGCGCAGTGGAGCTCGGTCCTCGGGGCCAGCGGGTTCAGCAGGACCGCGGCCGCGCCTGACGTGGAGGTCCTCGGACAACACGCGCTGCTGGCGCAGGCCACAGCGTCACCGCTCTCGGGACAGTCGGTGGCGCCGGCCTTCACCGAGTCGACACGGCTCGCGGGCGGCGCGGAGCCTCGCGCGGCCTCGGGGCTCACGAAGAAGGCCGACGTGGGCGACTGGTTCTACGTGCCCTCGTGGAAGCGGGTGCCGCGTCATGAGCCGTCGGCCCTGGGTGATGCCGGGCACTGGCTGCTCTTCGTCGACGAGCTGGGCGTGGGCGACGCGCTGGCGGAGCGACTGGGAATCACCGTCATCACGGTTCGGGCCGGTACGGGCTTCCACCAGGACGGGTCGAATCGGTTCACCATCGACCCGAAGACGCCCGCCGACTACGACGCGCTCCTCGGCGCGCTCCAGGGACAGGGAATCACCCCGAGCAGGATGGTGCACCTGTGGAGTGTCACCGCCTCCGGGACCGCCACGGTGGGCCTCGCGGCGGTCGAGCGGGCGCGAGTGCTCGGACTCGACAGCCTGCTCCTGCTGGCGAAGACCCTGGGCACGCGAGGCGTCACGGACGCGCTCCGGCTCTGGGTCGTGTCCAACGACCTGCATGAGGTCCACGGCGACGAGGTGGCCCCGGAGAAGGCCCTGCTGCTCGCGCCGTGCAAGGTCATCCCGCTGGAGTATCCGAACATCCAGTGCACCAGCGTGGACCTCGTGGTGCCGCCCCGAGCGGGGCGCGAGGACCCGGTGACGCAGCTCCTGGAGGAGCTCCAGGCCACGTCATCGGAGGCCATCGTCGCGTATCGCGGCCCTCATCGTTGGGTACGGACACTCGAGCCGGTCCGATTGGAGGCGCCGTCCGATCCTCCGCCGGTGCTGCGAAAGCACGGCGTCTATCTACTCACAGGCGGCCTGGGGAAGGTGGGCCTCACGCTGGCCGAGTACCTGGCGCGTGCCGTCCAGGCAAAGCTCGTGCTGACGCAGCGGTCCCCGTTCCCGGACCCGAGGGAGTGGGACGCGTGGCTGTCCGCGCATTCCGAGGACGACCCGACCCACCGTCACATCCTCGCGCTGCGCGAGCTGGAGAAGCTGGGCTCCGAGGTCCTGGTCCTCCGCGCGGACGTCGCCGACGCCGAGCAGATGCGGACGGCGCGCGCACGCGCCACCGAGCGCTTCGGTCCCATCCAGGGTGTCATCCACTCGGCCGGTGTGCTCGGTGACGGCGCCATCCAGCAGAAGTCGCCCGAGGAGCTGTCACGCGTGCTCGCGCCGAAGGTGCTGGGGACACGGGTCCTGCACGAGCTCTTCGCGGACGCGCCGCTCGACTTCTTCCTCCTCTTCTCCTCGCTCTCGGCCATCGAGCCAGGGTTCGGGCAGGTCGCGTACTCAGCGGCGAACAACTTCCTCGACGCGTTCGTCCACGGCCGGATGGCGCGCGCCCATCGCCGCGTGGCGTGCATCAGTTGGGACGTGTGGCGGGGCGAGGGCATGGCCTACGACGCGCGCACGCCGCGGGTGCTCCAGAAGCTCAAGGAGGAGGACTTCGACCAGCGCGGCATCCTGCGCCACGAGGGAGTCGAGGTCTTCCGCCGGGTCCTGGGGTCCAGGCTCCCCCACGTGCTGGTCTCCACGTCCGACTACCTCCAGGTCTTGAAGACGCGCGGCCGCGACCTCTCCGAGCTCTACATGGAGTCCCTGGGCGGAACGTCCCTGCACGCGCGACCGAAGCTGGGCAACACCTACGAGCGTCCACACGGCGAGACCGAGGAGTCGCTCGCCCCACTGTGGCAGGAGCTGCTCGGCATCGACGGCATCGGCGCGACCGACGACTTCTTCGAGCTGGGCGGGGACTCGCTCATCGGCACGCAGCTCATCTCCCGAGTGAACAGGAGCTTCGGCGTCAAGCTGTCCACGAAGAGCATCTACACGCACCCCACCCTCCGAGGCATGTCGACGGCCATCGACGAGGCGCTCATCGGCACGGTGAGCGCGGACAAGCTCGCTGAAATCCTGAGGAAGCTCGATGGCGACAAGTGAGCCCGGGGCTGGCCGCGAGCACCCGACCTTCGTCGACCTGCTGGAGCATCGGGCGGAGAACCAGCCCGGCCGGCTCGCGTTCACCTTCCTGGGGGACGACACGACCCAGGGCGCGTCGCTGACCTACGCGCTCCTCGCCAGGAAGGCGAAGGCCATCGCGGCCACGCTCCGGGAGTCGAGTCACGTCGGAGACCGCGCGCTCCTGCTCTACCCCTCCGGCCTGGACTTCATCGCCGCGTTCTTCGGCTGCCTGTACGCGGGCGTCGTGCCCGTACCCGCCTATCCGCCCCGGCGCAACCAGAAGGTCCAGCGCCTCCGGTCCATCCTCCTGGATTCGGAGCCCACCGCCATCCTCACGCTGTCCCCCCTCGCCGACGGCATCCGCGCGCACTTCGCGGAGCAGCCCGAGCTCGCGCGCACGAGGCTGCTATCGACCGACGAGGTCGAGGACTCGCGCGCCTCCGCCTGGCGCAGGCCCGCCATCGAGGGAGGCACGCTCGCCTTCCTCCAGTACACGTCCGGGTCCACGTCGACGCCCAAGGGCGTGATGGTCAGCCACACGAACCTGCTCCACAACTCCGGGCAGATCCGCCGGGCCTTCGGGCTCGGGCCCCAGGACGTGTCGGTGACGTGGCTGCCGAGCTTCCACGACATGGGGCTCATCGACGGGATCCTCCAGCCGCTCTACGCGGGGTTCCCCGCGCACCTCATGTCCCCCGCGTCGTTCCTGCAGCAGCCCATCCGCTGGCTGAAGGCCATCTCCGACCTGCGCGCGACACACTGCGGAGGTCCGAACTTCGCCTACGAGCACTGCGTGCGCAGGACGACACCCGAGCAACGAGCGGGGTTGGACCTGCGCTGCTGGACCATGGCCTACAACGGCGCGGAGCCCATCCGCCGCGCCACGCTGGACGCGTTCGCCGCGACCTTCGCGCCGCAGGGATTCAGCCCTCGGAGCTTCTATCCCTGCTACGGCCTGGCCGAAGTCACGTTGATGGTCACCGGAGGGCTGGTCGAGGCGCCCCCTGTCTACTGTGACGTGGACACCGAGCGCCTGGAGCGACACGAGGTCGCGCTCGCGTCCGAGGGAGACACGGCGACGGCGCTGGTCGGCTCGGGGCGGGTCCACCCCGGCACGACGGTGGTCATCGTCGACCCCGAGTCCCGGACCCGCCGCGGCGCGGACGAGATTGGCGAGCTCTGGGTCTCGGGTGGAAGCGTCGCCATGGGCTACTGGCGGAACCCGGCGAAGACGGAGGAGACCTTCCACGCCCATCTCGCCGACACGGGAGAAGGACCGTTCCTGCGAACCGGAGACCTGGGGTTCTTCCGAAGCGAGGAGCTCTTCGTCACGGGCCGCCTCAAGGACCTGCTCATCATCCGGGGGCGCAACCACTATCCCCAGGACCTGGAGCTGACCGTCGCCCGGAGTCATCCCGCGCTGCGGCCCGATGGAGGCGCGGCGTTCTCCGTCGTCGTGGACGGCACCGAGCGGTTGGTCATCGCGCAGGAGGTCGAGCGCGTCGCGCTGCGCAAGGCGAACCTCGAGGAGGTCATCGCGGCCATCCGTCACGCCATCGCCGAGCACCACGAGTTGCAGGCGCACGCCGTCATCCTGCTCAAGCCCGGGCAGCTCCCGAAGACCTCGAGCGGCAAGATTCAACGAAGCGCATGTCGAGCGCGCTTCCTCGAAGGGACCTTCGAGTCCATCGGCGACAGCGTCCTCGCCTCGGACTCCGTCGAGACACCGGGGACCGTCGTCGCCCGGGAGGAACTGCTCACCCTCCCCAGGCTGACCGGGTGGCTCCAGCAGGTCGTCGCACAGGTCCTGCGCCTGCCCGTCTCCCAGGTCGAGCCCACGCGAACGCTCCTTCACCTCGGAACAGACTCCCTCGCCGCGACGGAGCTCCAACACCGGCTCGAGACGGAGCTCGGCGTGAGCGTCTCGCTGGTCCTCTTCCTCCAGGACAGCACGCTGGAGCAGCTCGCCGCGCACCTCCTGGAGCTCCTGGGCAACGCGTCGACACACGTCACCGCGCCGTCCATCACGAGCGAATCGTCGGCTCCGCCCACCCATCCGCTCTCGCGCGGACAGCAGGCGCTGTGGTTCCTCCACCAGCTCGCCCCGGAGAGCGCGGCCTACAACGTGTCGTTCGCGGTGCGCATCGTCTCCGAGCTGGATGTGGAGCTGCTGAAGGAGGCGCTCGGCCTCCTGACCACGAGACACCCCGCGCTCCGCACGTCGTTCGAGGCGGTCTCGGGTCAGCCCGTGGCGCGCGTGCACGAGGCACCCGCCCTGGACTTCGCGAACCTCGACGCCAGGGGCTGGAGCCAGGACACGCTCGACAAGGCGGTGATGGAGCACACCCATCGTCCCTTCGACACACGGGTCGCTCCGCTCCTGCGAACCCGACTGTTCCACAGGGCGCCTGGAGACCACGTCCTGGTGCTGACCGCGCATCACTTGGTGACCGACTTCTGGTCGCTCGTGGTGCTGCTGGACGAGCTGGCTGTCGTGTACTCGGACCTCAGGGCCCGACGCCCGGTCTCCCTCCCCCCAGTCCTCGCGCAGCCTTCGCATCACGCGAAGTGGCAGACGGAGCAGTTGTCAGGCCCTGCCGGCGATGACCTCTGGCAATACTGGCGGGAGCAGTTGGCCGGAGCGCGGCAGGTCCTCGCGCTTCCGACGGACAGGCCCCGGCCGCCGGTGCAGAGCTTCCGGGGCGCGGTGCACCTCTCCCGATGGGAAGGCGATCTCGTCGCGGGTGTGAGGAAGCTCGCGGCCTCGCACGGCGCGACGCCGTACATGCTGCTGCTCGCGGCCTATCAGCTCCTGCTCCACCGCTACTCGGGGCAGGACGACTTGCTCGTGGGGACCTCGGTGACGGGGCGGACCCGCTCCGAGCTGGCGGGTACGGTGGGCTATCTCGTGAATCAGCTCGCGCTCCGCGCACGGCTCACGGGCAACCCCACCTTCGAGGACTTCCTGCGGCAGGTCCGACAGACAGTGCTGGGCGCACTGGCCCATCAGGAATACCCGTGGGCCCTGCTCGTGGAGCGGCTGCAGCCCGAGCGCGACACGAGCCGCTCGCCGCTCTTCCAGACGATGTTCGTACTGGAGAAGCCCCACCGCCAGCAAGCCATCGCGGCCCTGGTGACGGGCACTCCGGGGGCGTCCGCCGTCCTGGGAGACCTCACCCTCGCATCCGTGGTGCTGGAGCAGCGCACGGCGCAGTTCGACCTGACACTCAAGCTGACCGACGGCAGCGAGACGATGACGGCGGCCTGGGAGTACAGCAGCGACCTGTTCGACGCGGCGACGGTGCGGCGCATGGACGACCACCTGCGGGCCCTGCTCGTGGCCATCCTCGAGGACCCGCGTCAGCGTGTGGAGGACCTCGCGCTGCTGAGCAACGTCGAGCGACGGCGCATCCTCGTGGAGTGGAACGACACCCGCATCCCCATCTCCGAGGAGCCGTGCTTCCACGAGCGCTTCGAGGCCCAGGCCGCGCGGACCCCGGACGCCATCGCGCTCGTTCAGGGAGACGCGGAGGTCACCTATCGCCAGTTGAACGAGAGCGCCAACCAGGTCGCCCGGCACCTGGTGCGGCTCGGCGTGGGACCGGAGAAGCTCGTCGGCCTCTGCCTCCCGCGCTCCATCGACCTGGTGGTCGGGCTGCTCGGAGTGCTCAAGGCCGGCGGAGCCTACGTCCCGCTGGACCCGTCGTACCCCTCGCAGCGACTGGCGTACATGCTGGAGGACGCGCAGGTCACGGTGTTGCTCACCCACCACGCGCTCCTGTCGCGACTGCCGGAGACCCGCGCGAAGGTCGTCCGCCTGGACTCGGATTGGGATGAACTGGCGAGGAACGGACGCGAGAACCTGGGGCGCCAGGCCACGCCTGCGAATCTGGCGTACATCATCTACACCTCGGGTTCGACCGGGCGCCCCAAGGGCGCGCTCATCGAGCACCGCGGGCTGACGAACTATCTCGCCTGGTGCACCCGAGCCTACGAGGTCGCGAACGGCGACGGTGCGCCCGTCATCACCTCCATCGGCTTCGACGCAACCATCACCGGGCTCTTCGCTCCGCTCTGGGTGGGCCGCAAGGTCATCCTCGTGCGGGAGCAGGAGGAGCTCGCCGCGCTCGTGGAGCTGCTCCGGGAGCAGCGCGACTTCAGCCTCGTCAAGCTGACGCCCGCGCACCTCGACGTGCTGCGAGGCTCCCTGCCGGCGAAGGGCGCCGAGGGAGCAACGCGCACCTTCGTCATCGGCGGCGAGGCCCTCTCCCGCGAGAGCCTGGGCTTCTGGCGGACGCACGCGCCCTCGACGAGGCTCATCAACGAGTACGGCCCGACGGAGACGGTGGTCGGCTGCTGCGTCCACGAAGTCACCGACCTCGACTTTGCCGCTGGCACCGTGCCCATCGGCCGGCCCATCGCGAACACGCGGCTCTACGTGCTGGATGGCCACCTGCGCCCCGTCGCCATCGGGGTGCCCGGAGAGCTCCACATCGCCGGAGCTGGAGTGGCACGCGGCTACCTGCGCCGCCCCGAGCTGACCGCGGAGCGCTTCCTGCCGGACCCCTTCCATCCCGAGCCCGGCGAGCGGATGTACAAGACGGGCGACCTCGCGCGGTATCTGCCCGACGGCACGCTGGAGTTCCTGGGACGCATCGACGACCAGGTGAAGCTGCGCGGCTTCCGAATTGAGCTCGGGGAGATTGAAGCGGCCCTGCGCCAGCACCCCGAGGTCCTCGATGCCGCCGTCGCCGTGCGCGCCGAGGCCCAGGGTGACCAGCGGCTGGTCGCGTATCTCGTCTGGAAGACGCCCACCGCGCGGCCCGGGGTCGTGGAGCTGCGGCGCTTCCTCGCTGACTCCCTGCCGCCCTACATGGTGCCCTCCGCGTTCGTGACGCTCGCGGCGCTGCCGCTGACGTCGCATGGGAAGGTCGACCGGCGCGCCCTGCCCGCTCCGGACACCTCGCGCCCGGAGCTGGCCGCCGCCTACGTCCTCCCAGGAACGGAGCTGGAGCAGACGCTCGCGGCGCTCTGGAAGTCCCTGCTCCGGGTCGACCGCGTGGGCGTGGACGACAACTTCTTCGAGCTGGGAGGCCACTCCCTCCTCGCGACCCAGATGCATCACCAGCTCCAGGCGACGCTGAAGCGCGAGCTGCCGCTCGTGCAGCTCTTCCAGCACCCGACCATCCGCTCCCTCGCGGCCTACCTGAGCCGAGGCGACGAGAGCGCCAAAGACAACACCGACCTGCAGCGCATCCAGGACCGCATCCGGAAGCAGAAGCGAGCGCTCGACCTGAACCGCCGGAAGAAGGACCGGTCGTAGCTCGCCCCTCACACCCTCACGAAGCGAACCTTCCCATGACCGCGACCAAGGACACCCTCGAGCTGCTCAACAGCCTTTCGCCGGAGAAGCGAGCGCAGGTTCTCAAGTCCCTGAAGCAGGAGGCACTTCAGACACAGTCGCCGCGCATCACCCGGCGCGCGGACCCGCATGCGCCGGTCCCCGTCTCGCTCGCGCAGAACCGGCTGTGGTTGTTCGAGCAGCTCCGCCCCGGTGGCCACGCCTACAACGAGGTGTCCGCGCTGCGCCTCGAAGGGACGCTCGACGTCGCGGTCCTCGAGCAGAGCCTCCAGGAGATCGTCCGCCGCCACGAGGTCCTGCGCACCTCCTTCGCCGAGGGCGCCGAGGGCCCCGTCCAGCTCATCACGCCCACGGTGGCGACGCGGCTGCACGTCGTCGACGTGGGTGGGCTCGCGGAGGCGGAGCAGTCCCGAGAGCTCCAACGGTTGATCGACGCCGAGTCCCGCCGTCCCTTCGACCTCACGAAGGGCGCGCTGCTGCGGACCACGCTGTTCCAGTTGGGAGCGCGCAAGAGCGTGCTGCTCACAGTGGTGCACCACATCGTCCTCGACGGCTGGTCCATCGGCGTCTTCCAGCGAGAGCTCGCGGAGCTGTACCGGGAGCTGAGCGCGGGCCGGCCGTCTCCGCTGCGCGAGCTGCCCATCCAGTACGCGGACTACGCGGTGTGGCAGCGCCAGTGGATGAAGGACGACGTGCTCCAGCGGCAGCTCGAGTACTGGACGCGGCAGCTGAAGGACGCGCCGCCTTTGCTGACGCTGCCCTTCGCGAATCCACGCCCGGAGACGGAGCGCTTCGCGGGCGCGCGGGAGTACTTCACGCTGGATGCGCAGGTCAGCAAGGGCCTGTCCGCGCTGAGCCGCCGCCTGAACGCGAGCCTCTTCATGACGTTGCTCGCGACCTTCCAGACGCTGTTGCACCGGTACACGGGTCAGACGGACATCCCCGTGGGCACGGTGGTGGCCAACCGCGAGCAGCCGGAGCTGGAGCAGCTCATCGGCTTCTTCGTGAACACCCTCGTCCTGCGCGGGGACCTGGGTGGCAACCCTCGCTTCGAGGAGCTGGTGGAGCGCACGCGCGCCACGGCGCTCGCCGCGTTCGAGCACCAGTCGCTGCCCTTCGAGAAGCTGGTGGACGCGCTCAAGCCCGAGCGCTCCCTCGGCTACAACCCGTTGTTCCAGGTCATGTTCATCCTGCAGAACATGCCGGCGTCGGACCTGACGCTGCCGGGGCTGACGCTCTCGCCCCTGGAGATTGGGAGCGTCACCGCGAAGTACGACCTGACGCTGGTGATGGACGAGACGCCCCTCGGGCTGCACGGACACTGGGAGTACAACAGCGACCTGTTCGACGCGGACACCATCCGGCGCATGAGCGGGCACCTGGAGGTGCTGCTGCGCGCGGTGGTCGAGAATGCGACGCGGCCCCTCGCTGAGCTGCCCCTGCTGCCCGAGGCCGAGGAGCGGCGGCTGCTCATCGAGTGGAACCAGACCCAGCCCGCCGCGTTCCCCCTGTCGCCTTCACTGCACCGGCTCTTCGAGGACCAGGCCACCCGGACACCCGAGGCCGTCGCCGTGGCCCATGCCGGTCAACGCCTGAGCTACCTCGAGCTGGATGAGCGGGCCAACCAGCTCGCGCACCACCTGCGTGGCTTGGGCGTCGGACCGGGGAAGCTCGTCGGCGTCTGCCTGCAGCGCGCTCCGGAGCTGCTCGTGGCGCTGCTCGGTGTGCTGAAGGCGGGCGGCGCCTACGTGCCGTTGGACCCGTCATATCCCCCGCTGCGCCTGGGCTTCATGCTCGAGGACTCGAAGGCCGCGGTCCTGGTGACCCAGGACTCGCTGCGCACGCGGTTCGCCACGCACGGAGCGCAAGTGGTCTGCGTGGACGGGAGCGACCTCGCGAGACAGGGCAAGGAACGACCCACGCCGCTGACCGGCGAGAACGACCTGGCGTACGTCATCTACACGTCCGGCTCCACGGGCATGCCCAAGGGCGTGCAGGTGACGCACCGGAACGTGGTGCACTCCACCATCGCGAGGTGGACGTACTACCGCGAGCCCGTGAGCAGCTTCCTGCTGCTGTCGTCCTACGCGTTCGACAGCTCCGTGGCCGGCATCTTCTGGACGCTGAGCCAGGGAGGCACGCTCGTGCTCCCCGAGGGCGAGGGCCTGCCCGACCTCGGCGTGCTCGGCGGGTTGATCTCCGCGCATCGGGTGTCGCACCTGCTGTGCATCCCGTCGGTGTACTCGCTCCTGTTGGAGCAGGCCCGTCCCGAGGACCTCGCGTCCCTAAAGACCGTCATGGTCGCGGGAGAGACCTGCCCGCCCCGGCTCTTCGAGCAGCATCGCGGGGTCATCCCGAGCGCGGCCCTCTACAACGAGTACGGCCCCACCGAGGCGACGGTCTGGTGCACGGTGCACAAGCTCGAAGAGGCCCCGCGGCGCGCGAGTGTTCCCATCGGTCGCCCCATCCCGGACACGCGCATCTACCTGCTCGATGCGCACCTGCACCCCGTCCCCATCGGTGTCCCCGGTGAGTTGCACGTCGGAGGCCCAGGGGTGACTCGCGGGTACCTCAACCACCCCGAGCTGACGGCGGCGCGGTTCATCCGAGACCCTTCGAATCAGGACACCGAGGCCCGGCTCTACAAGACGGGAGACCTGGCGCGGTACCTGCCGGATGGGAGTCTCGAGTTCCTGGGGCGCGTCGATGACCAGGTCAAGGTCCGCGGCTTCCGCGTGGAGCTGGGCGAGGTGGAGGCCGTGCTGAGTCGCCTGCCCTCGGTCCGTGAGGCCGTGGTCGCCGTTCGTGACGATGAGCGCGAGAACAAGCGGCTCGTGGGCTACGTGGTCGCGGACGCGGGGGTGTCACTCACCGCGCTGAGGGAGACGGCGCTCCAGCAGCTCCCAAGCCATGCCGTCCCGTCCGAGTTCGTCCAGGTAGACAGCCTGCCGCGGCTGCCGAACGGCAAGGTCGACCGGAGGTCCCTGCCCGCGCCGGAGACGCTGCGCGTGGTGACGCAGACCCCTTCACAGGCGCAGTGGACCGAGCTCCAGCGGACCATCGCCGCGCTGTGGAAGGAGGCCATCAACGTGGAGTCGGTGAGCCTGGACGACAACTTCTTCCAGATTGGTGGGGACTCGCTCTCCGTGGTGCGCGTGTTCAACCGGCTGAGGGAGTCCGTGGACAAGGAGCTGTCCATCACCCACCTCTTCAAGCACCCGACCATCCGCGCCCTCTCCGCGTTCATCGAGCCGTAGCCGTCGCGCCCACCCACTCGACCGACTCCGCCATGCGCCTCTACCTGCTCGTCCTCGGGATGGCCGCCTTCTCCAAGTGCGGGAGGGCGGAGCCGCCGCCCGCGCCGCTGAAGGCCACGATTCATCGGACCGCCCATGGGGTTCCGCACATCACGGCCTCGGACTACCGGGGCCTCGGCGCGGGCTACGGCTACGCGCAGGCGCAGGACCTGGTCTGCATCCTCGCGGACCAGTTCCTGAAGGTCCGGGGTGAGCGGGCGCGCTACTTCGGTCGAGGCGAGAAGGACGCCCACGTCGAGAGCGACCTCGTCTATCGGGGCCTCGCGCTGCGGCCCCGGGCCCAGGCCGCGTATGGGCGTCAGTCCCAGGAGGTCCGCGACCTGATGGAGGGCTTCGCGCAGGGCTACAACCACTACCTGGCGCAGACTCCACCGGAGCGACTTCCAGCGCCGTGCACGAGCGCGAGCTGGGTGAAGCCCATCACCAGCGTGGACCTGCTCGCGTACCACCTGGACGTCTCGCTGTTGGACACGTTGCAGCCGCTCCTCGGGGATGTCGGCAACGCGCAGCCTCCTGGCATGGGGAGCGCGTCGACGAGGGAAGCCTCGTTGCCCTTCGGGTGGCCTCCGGGAGTTCGTGAGTCGAGCCTGGGGAGCAATGGCTGGGCGGTCGGGCGTGAGCGCTCGCGGAGTGCTGGAGGAATGCTCGTCGCCAATCCCCACTTCCCGTGGGAAGGGGCGCTGCGCTTCTACGAGAGCCACCTCACCATCCCGGGACGGCTGGATGTGTACGGCGCCTCGCTGGTGGGCATCCCGGTCATCAACATCGGCTTCAACCGCCATGTGGCGTGGACCCATACGGTGACGGCGTCGAGCCACTTCACTGCGTACCGGCTCCGCCTGGTCCCTGGAGATCCCACGGCGTACCTGTACGACGGGCAGGTCCGTCGGATGACGCACGAGGAGCACACGGTGGACGTGCTCGAGGCGGACGGGCGGGTGAGCCAGGTGACGCGCACGTTCTGGCGCTCGCATTACGGGCCCATGGTCGAGCGGCCCGGCCTGGTCCCCTGGACGGACACGGTGGCCTACACGCTGCGAGACGCGAACGAGGACAACCACCAGTTCGCGGAGCAGTGGCTCCGGATGAACCGGGCGGAGAGCCTCGACGACCTCGCCGAGGTGGACCGCACCGTGCGCGGCATCCCCTGGGTCAACACCATCATGACGAGCGCGCGGGGAGACACCCGCTACGTGGACGCCTCGCGGGTGCCCCGGTTGAGCGACGAGGCCATCGCCGCGTATCGCACCGCTCGGGAGACGGTCCCGGACGTGAAGGGGTTCGCGAGCCTGCGCGTCATCCTCCTCGATGGCAGCACGTCGCGTGACGAGTGGGTCGACCTGTCGGGTCCGGGCAGAGGACTGTTCCCCGTCGACCAGGCGCCTCGCCTCACGCGCATGGACTTCGTGATGAACGCGAACGACTCGGCGCGGTACACGAACCCCGCGGAGCTGCTCGCCTCGGTCCCCTTCCCTTACGAGAACTACGCGAGCCCGGGAGGCCGGCTCTCCAACCGCTCGCGGACGAACCTCGCCATCCTGTCGGAGAAGGGGCCGGACTCGGCCTCGGGACCGGATGGAGCCTTCACGCGTGAAGAGCTCGAGCAGGCCATCCTGAACAACCGCAACTGGCTCGCGGAGCAACTCCGGGCCCCCGTCGCGCAGCGCTGCCAGGGCGCGACGACGGTGTCGGTCAAGGAGGCGCAGGTCGACTTGCGCGAGGCCTGTCGACTGCTCGCGGAATGGGATGGGCGATTGGAGCTCGACCGCAAGGGAGCCTTGGTCTGGCGAGAGTTCCTGGGGCGGTTCACGCGCCCGGAGCTGAATGACCGGGGACCGCTCTTCGCGGAGCCGTTCGACCCGAGCCGGCCGGTGCAGACGCCCTCGGGACTGGCGCCAGCCCCGGCGTCGGGCCCGGACCCCATCCTCCAGAAGCTGGGCGAGGCCGTCTGGGTGCTGCGCGAGGCGGGCCTTCCACTCGATGCCCGACTGGGTGACGTGCAGTTCGCCCGGAAGGGGTCGCAGGTGATTCCGATTCACGGAGGCGTGGATGGAATCGAGGGCGCGGCGAACATCGCGGGCTTCTCGCTGGCGAACTCGACGCTGTTGCCGCGCACCGAGCGGAAGCAGGTGCTGTCGGAGACCACGGGCCTCACGTCGGAGGGCTACGTGGTCAATCACGGCGCCTCCTTCCTGATGGTGATGGAGTTCACCCGGGAGGGCCCCCGCGCGAGCGCGGTGCTGGCCTACTCCGGGGCCACGGACCCGGCCTCGCCCTTCTTCGCCGATCAGACCCGGCTCTTCTCGCGGAAGCAGCTCCGCCCCGTCCTCTTCGAGCAGGAGGACATCCTCGCGGACCCGGCGCTCGTGACCACCGAGCTGGTGCGCGAGAGGACGGCGCCATGAAACCGGAGGCGCGAGCCCAGACCATCCCGCGCCGTCAGGGAGACGGACCGACGCCGGTGTCCTACGCCCAGCGGCGCCTGTGGTTCCTGGACCGGCTCGCGCCGAACAGCCCGACGTACAACATGCCCTTCACGTTGCACCTCGCGGGCCCGTTGGACGTGGAGGCGCTGCGTCGGGCGTTCGAGCTGCTCACGCACCGGCACGAAATCCTGCGCACCACCTTCGAGGAGCGAGGGGGCGAGGCATTCCTCCGCGTCCATCCGCCCTCCTCGTGGCCCATGCCGGTGGTCGACCTGTCCGGGAGCGTTGCCGAGACACGCACCGCGGACGCGCGGAGACTGGCGGACGAGGAGGCACGGCGACCGTTCGACCTGGAGCAAGGGCCGCTCTTCCGGACCACGCTCCTGAAGCTCGAAGCAGCCGAACACGTGTTGCTCGTGAACATGCACCACATCATCAGCGACGGGTGGTCGACGGGGCTGATGATGCGGGAGTTCGCGGCGCAGTACGAGGCGCTGCGACAGGGGCGCACGGCGTCACTGCCCGAGCTGCCGGTGCAGTACGGCGACTACGCGGCCTGGCAGCGGGAGCGCTTCACGGGCGGGACGCTGGAGAAGCAGCTCGCGTACTGGAGCAAGCAGCTCGCCGACGTGCCCTCTTCGCTGAGACTTCCCACGGACCGTCCGAGGCCCGTGGTGGCGACGGACCGGGGGGCAGAGGTCGTGGTCAGGCTGCCTCCGAAGGTCGCGGAGGCGGTGAAGTCCTTCGCGATGCGCGAGGGCGCGACTCCGTTCATGGTGTTGCTCGCCGGGTTCCAGGTGTTGATGTCCCGGCTGTCGGGGCAGGACGACTTGGTGGTGGGCGCGCTCATCGCGGGCCGGACTCACCGTGAGCTGGAGGGATTGCTCGGATTCTTCGTGAACACGCTGGTCCTGCGCGCGGACCTGAGCGGCGACCCGACGGTGGAGCAGCTCATCGGTCGGGTGATGGAGACGACACTCGGGGCCTTCGCGAACCAGGACGTGCCCTTCGAGATGCTGGTGGAGAAGCTCGCGCCGCCGCGAGAGCCGGGACGCCCTCCCCTCATCCAGGTGCTGTTCACCTTCCAGAACTCCTGGGCAAGGACCTTGCGACTCGAGGGTCTGACGGCGACGCCCATGGAGGTCTACAACGGCAGGTCGAAGTTCGACCTCACGCTCCAGATGGGAGAGAAGCACGGGACCCTGGAGGCGGCGTTCACGTACAACGTCGATCTGTTCGATGCGGCGACCATCGAGCGCATCGGACGCCAGTACACGACGCTCCTGGAGCGCCTGTGTGCCGCGCCCACCGAGGCACGCTGCTCGACGTTGAGCCTGCTGGACGAGGAGTCGCGACGCCGCATCGTGGAGGAGTGGAACGCGACGACCACCGGGCTTCCACGCGATCGCTGTGTCCACGAGCTGTTCGAGGACCAGGTCGCGCGACGTCCCGACGCCATCGCGGTGGAGTTCGAGGAGGAGCGCCTCACCTACCGGGAGCTGAACGCCCGAGCGAACCGGGTGGCCCACGCCCTGAGCGAGCGTGGAGTGAGGCCCGAGACGCGCGTGGGGCTGTGTGTCGAGCGTTCCTCCGGGATGGTGGCCGCGGTGCTGGGCATCTTGAAGGCGGGCGGTGCCTATGTGCCGCTGGACCCGCGCCATCCACTGGAGCGACTCGCCTTCATGGCCCGGGACGTGGGGCTGCAGCTTGTCGTGGCGTCGCGAGCACACCGTGACGTGGCGGAGAAGCTGGGTGAAGTGCTGGAGCTCGGGACGTGGGTGGAGTCCTCTTCTCACGTGGTCGAGAATCCCCGGAGTGGCGCCACCGCCAGCAACCTGCTGTACGTGATGTACACCTCCGGTTCGACGGGCGAGCCCAAGGGCGTCGCGATTGAGCACCGGAACGTGGTTCGCCTCGTACGCGGCGCCAGCTACGCCGACTTCGGACCGGAGGAGGTGTTCCTCCAGCTCGCGCCGCTCGCCTTCGACGCGTCGACCTTCGAGCTCTGGGGCAGCCTGCTGAATGGCGGAAGGCTCGTGGTTCATCCGCCGCATGACCCGACGCTGAGCCAGCTCGCGACGCTGGTGAAGCAGCGCGGAGTGACGACGCTGTGGCTGACCGCGGGCCTGTTCCACCAGTTCGTGGACGAGGACGCGCGGAGCCTTGCGCAGGTCCGACAGGTCCTCGCGGGTGGAGATGCGCTCTCACCGGGACACGTCCGGCGCTTCCTGGAGGTCGGAGGACGCCGCCTCATCAACGGCTACGGGCCAACGGAGACGACGACGTTCGCGTGTTGTCACGCGGTGGAGCATCCCGAGCAGGTAGCCGAGTCCGTGCCCATCGGCCGTCCCATCTCCAACACGACGGCCTATGTCGTGGACACGCGAGGCGAGCTCGTCCCGGTGGGCGTCGCGGGTGAACTGTGGATCGGCGGCGAGGGCGTGGGACGCGGCTACTGGAATCAACCCGAGCTGACGGCGACGAGGTTCGTGGAGAACCGTTGGGGTCCTGGTCGCGTGTATCGCACGGGCGACAGGGTCCGCTGGCGCGCGGATGGGACGCTCGAGTTCCTGGGCCGCATCGACTTCCAGGTGAAGTTGCGCGGCTTCCGCATCGAGCCAGGCGAAATCGAATCCGTTCTGCGTCGTCACCCGGGCGTCCGTGATGCGCTGGTCCTGGTCCGGGAGCACGGTCCCGGAGACAAGCGGCTGGTGGCCTACGTCACGGTGCATCCCCACGGGACACCACCCACGCGAGAGTCGCTGCGAGAGCACCTGCCCGAGTACATGGTGCCCTCGGCGCTCATCACGCTGGAGTCCTTCCCGCTCACGGCCAATGGCAAGGTGGACCGCAAGGCGCTCCCGGCGCCGGAGGGACTGCCTCCGAGCACGGCGTATGTCGCCCCCCGGAACCCCACTGAAGAGCGCCTGGCCGACCTCTGGGCCGAGGTCCTCCGCGTCCCGCGTGTCGGAGTGTGGGATGACTTCTTCGCGCTCGGTGGGCACTCCCTGTTGGCGACGCA
This sequence comes from Myxococcus sp. AS-1-15, assembly GCF_020037055.1. Lineage (NCBI taxonomy): Bacteria > Pseudomonadati > Myxococcota > Myxococcia > Myxococcales > Myxococcaceae > Myxococcus > Myxococcus sp. AS-1-15. The sequence continues at coordinate 50,449 of NZ_JAIQDF010000029.1, forward strand.
GCTCATCTCGCGCATCCGCGCGCGACTCGGGGTGGAGCTGCCGCTACGGGCCCTCTTCGAGGCACCGACCCTGGCGTCGTTCGCCGAGCGCATGGAGTCCGCGCCCCGTGTCGAAGCACCGCCGCTCGTGCCTCGACCGCGAACAGGGCCCGTGCCTCTCTCATTCGCACAGCAGCGCCTCTGGTTCATCGACCAGCTGGAGCCCGGGAGCGCGACGTACAACATCCCCGTCGCGGTGAGGCTGAGAGGCCCGCTGGCTGTGGAAGTCCTCCGGCGCACCTTCGAGGCACTCGTGGCTCGGCACGAGTCCCTGCGAACGACCTTCCTGACGGAACAAGGCCAGCCCCTCCAGCTCATCGCGTCCCAGGTCACCCTCCCCTTGAGCGCCGTCGACCTGCGGGCCCTGCCCACGCGGGAGGCAGAGGCGACCCGACTCGCGCGCGAGGAAGCCCTGCGTCCGTTCGACCTCGCCAAGGGTCCGTTGTTGCGGACCACCCTGCTCCAATTGGGCGAACAGGAGCACGTGCTCCTGCTGACGATGCATCACATCGTCTCGGACGGCTGGTCCATGGGGGTATTGGTGCGGGAGCTGGGAGCCCTGTACGAGGGCTTCGCGTCGGGCCACGGGGTCACGTTGCCAGCGCTGCCGGTGCAGTACGCGGACTTCGCGCTGTGGCAGCGGGACTGGTTGCAAGGAGAGGTGCTGGAGGGTCAGCTCGCGTGGTGGAAGCAACACCTTGAGGGAGCCGCGGTTCTCGAACTTCCGACCGACAGGCCTCGCCCCGCGGTCCTCTCGGCGCGCGGTGCGGTCGTCCCAGTTCACCTGTCCCGCGAGGTCTCCGATGGCGTCCTCGCTCTCGCGCAGCGCGAAGGGACCACGCCCTTCATGACGTTGCTGGCCGCGTTCCAGGTCCTGCTCGCGCGCTACTCCGGTCAGGAGGACATCTCCGTCGGCTCGCCCATCGCGGGGCGTACGCGCGCGGAGACCGAGGGGTTGATCGGCTTCTTCGTCAACACGCTGGTGTTGCGCACCCAACTGAGGCGACACGCGTCGTTCCGGGAGTTGTTGTCCAAGGTACGGACCTCCACTCTCGCGGCCTTCCAGCATCAGGAGGTTCCCTTCGAGAAGCTGGTTGAAGCGATTCAGCCCGCCCGGGACCTCAGCCGCAGTCCGTTGTTCCAGGTGTTCTTCGCGCTCCAGAACGCTCCCCTGGAGCCCCTGCGGCTGCCGGGCCTCACGTTCGAGCCCCTGCCCGCCCCGCTCGACACGGCGAAGTTCGACCTCACCTTGAGCTTCCTCGAGACCCCAGCAGGCTTCGAGGGAGAGCTGGAGTACAGCGTCGACCTGTTCGACCCGGCCACCGTGGCGCGCATGGCGGAGCACCTTCGCGTCCTGCTGGAGGGAGCGGTCGCTCGTCCTGAGACGGCCCTGTACGCGCTGCCACTGTTGACGGCGCGGGAGCAGCAACAGCTGCTCGTCGAGTGGAACGACACGCGGGCTGAGTATCCGTCGGACGCGTGCATCCACCACCTGTTCGAAGCCCAGGTCCGTCGAGCCCCCGAAGCCCTCGCATTGGGCTTCGAGGACGAGAGGCTGACCTATCGGGAGCTGAACGAGCGCGCCAATCGGCTCGCACGACACCTGCGTGGACTCGGAGTGGGGCCCGAGGTGCTGGTGGGCCTGTGCGTCGAGCGTTCCCCAGCCATGGTTGTGGGTCTGCTGGGCATCCTGAAGTCAGGAGGGGCATGGCTACCGCTCGACCCGACGCTGCCACGTGAGCGCCTTGCCTTCATGGTGCAGGACAGTGGAGCGAGTGTGCTGCTCACGCAGAAGGCCTTGCGTGAACGAGTCCCGGGGGCCTTCGAACACGTGGTGCACCTGGAAGAGACTCGTTCGAGTGAACAAGGAGGAGACCTCGGACTCGCATTGCCGAGCCGCTCGTTGGCGTACGTCATCTACACCTCGGGCTCCACGGGACGGCCCAAGGGGACGCTCGTCGAACACCAGAGTGTGTGCAATCTGGTGGTGCAGGAGGCGGAGGTCTTCAGACTCGGGCCGGGCGGCCGGCTGCTCCAGCTCGCGAACCTGGGCTTCGACCTGTCTGTCGAGGAGATCCTCACCACGCTGTGCGCGGGAGCCACGCTGTGGCTCGCGCCGGTGGAGAAGGCGATGCCGGGGCCAGCCTTGCACCAACTCCTACAGGACGCGGCCATCACGACCCTCAGCGTCACGCCCGCCACGCTGGCACTCACGCCCTCCGAGGGACTTCCAGCACTGCGGACAGTCATCTCAGGGGGCGAGGCCTGCGGTCCTGAGCTCGTCGCGCGTTGGGCGCCTGGGCGCCGGTTCCTCAACTCCTACGGTCCCACCGAGGCCACCGTGCTGGCGACCTTCGCCGAGTGCGAGACCCATGGGGGAACACCGCCCATCGGCCGCCCGCTCGCCAATGTCCGCGCGTACGTGCTCGGCGCGGCGTTGCAGCCGGTGCCGGTGGGAGTGAAGGGAGAGCTGTTCCTCGGAGGCGTCGGAGTGGCGAGAGGTTACCTGGGACGCCCCGAGCTGACTGCGGATCGCTTCCTGCCGGACCCCTTCAATCCAGTGGCGGGAGCGCGCATGTATCGGACCGGAGACCTGGTCCGCTATCTACCGAATGGCAACCTGGACTTCATCGGACGCATCGACACGCAGGTGAAGCTGCGTGGTTTCCGAATCGAACTGGGGGAGATCGAGTCCACACTGCTCCAACATCCCGCCGTGCGCGCCGCCGTGGTGCTCGCATGTGAGGACACGCTTGGAGACAAGCGCCTGGTCGCGTATTGCGTGCTCGCCCCCGGACAGGACCTGGAGGTGGATTCGCTCCGTGGGTTCCTCAGGGAGCGGCTCCCCGAGTACATGGTGCCGGCGGTCTTCATTCCGTTGGAGACGCTCCCGCTCACCGGGAATGGCAAGGTGGACAAGAAGGCCCTGCCCGTCCCGGACGCATCGCACGTGAGTCGTCGTGAGTACGTTCCTCCGAGGAATGAACCCGAGCGCGTCCTGGCGAGCCTCTTCGAGGAACTGCTCGGAGTACGGCCCGTTGGAATCCAGGGTGACTTCTTCGAGCTTGGCGGTCATTCGCTTCTGGCCGTTCGACTGGTGGCTCATCTCCAGCAGCGCACGGGCAGGACAATCCCCGTCTCCGCGCTGTTCCAGGCCTCCACCGTCGAACAGCTCGCCACCAAGCTCCGAGGTGATGAGGCCCCCTGGTCTCCCCTCGTCCCCATCCAGCCGCAGGGAACCCGTCCGCCCTTCTTCTGCGTCCACCCCGTTGGGGGCAATGTCCTCTGCTACGCGGAACTGGCCCGACGCATGGGTCCGAAACAGCCGTGCTACGGACTCCAGGCGCAAGGGATTGATGGCAGCCTCCCGCCCCTCGAGTCCGTTCCGGAGATGGCGGCCCTCTACATCCAGCATGTCCGTACCGTGCAGCCACGGGGCCCCTATCGTCTCGGAGGCTGGTCTCTCGGGGCCATCATCGCGTACGAGATGGCACAGCAGCTGAAGCAACAAGGAGAGACCGTGGAGGTGCTCGTGCTCATCGAGCCCAGCCCCACGTCCTATGCGAGAGGAGCGCCGACAGGAGACGACGCCCCGTGGGCCGCCTTCGCCACGGACCTGGCGCGAACGGCGGGTGTTCCTGTCGAGGGCTCCGAGCCCCCCGAAGCGATGCAGGCTGAGGCTCAGCGAGCCGCTCTGGTGCAGACCGACACCGGCATGGGTCCGCTTCGTCCGCTGATGAAGGTCTTCACGTCCAACGCGCGAGCGCTTCATCAGCACTCACTGCATCCGTATCCAGGGCGGCTCACGGTCGTACTCGGCGAGAACACCACCGATGCCGAAGAGACGCCTCAGCCCGCACGGGGTTGGTCGGCGTTGGCGCCCCAGTCCACCGAGCTCATCGAGCTCCCGGGCGACCACTATTCCCTGCTGCATCCACCGCAGGTCGAGGCGCTCGCACGTGTCCTCACCTCTCTCCTGGAGCAGCCCGCGCGGCGCTCGATGAATGGCTGAACGGGGAAACACATGAACGTCCATCGAATCGCACGGCCCGCCGAGACGCGCACGACGGCATGGGAAGCGCCATGAAGCGAACGCCCCACATCGCCGTCGTGGGAGGCGGACAGTCCGCACGGTGGTTCCTCTTCGCGCTGACGGAGCGACTCGCGCGAGGAGAGCGAGCGCTGCAAGGCTGTCGTCTCACCATCATCGAAGCGCAGACGGAGGTGGGGACGGGCCTCGCGTGGAGCCGTCGCAACGCACTCGAGGAGCACCTCGCCAGCCTGCCAGCGAGGATGAGCCGGTGGAGCTTCGGTGAGCGGCAGCAGGTGCAGTTCCAACGCACCCTGGGGCTGCTGCGCGAGCTGGGGCTCTCGGTCGAGCTGCTCACGGGCCAGGAAGCCCTGACGCTCGAACAGCGAGGAGACCACCTGGAGATTGGCCTCGCCTCGGCGCCTTCGGTCAGCGCCGATTACGTCATCCTCGCGACGGGCTATGGCCAGCGCGCCTGGAGGAGCCGGGCGCTGCCGGAGTCCCTGCTCGATGGTCGTCCCGGAGTTCACGGCTCACCGTGGCCCGCCAAGAGGCTCCAGGACGCAGTGCTGGATGGCGGAGAGGCGCTCTCCACGAATCATCCCAAGCATGTCCTGATTCTCGGCTCGTATTTGAACGGGATCGACGCGGCCCTGTCGCTCGCGGTCAAAGTGGGATGGTTCGTAGCGGATGCGGACGGTCGCCTGCGGTACGAGGCACCTGAAGGCTTCAAGGTCACCCTGGGCTCACGAACCGGGCAGCTACCGAAGGTCTGGGGGCGTGAGGCGTCCTCGCCCTATCAACCACGGTGGTTCACGGCGGAGCGGTTGCAGGAGACCTTCCAGACAAGAGGGAGCGGCCGACTCCTCTCTATCGACACCACCCTGGAGATGCTGGGTGACGAGTTGGCGGAGGCGGCTGGGCGTCAGCGCGCCCGTCGACATGGAGCCCCCGTGCGCCGTCGCATCCGAGCCTGGCAGCGGCGCCTGTCGCGCACAGACAAGGCCGAGACGCTGCGTCGGGACATCGCCGCCGTGCTCACCACGGGGAAGCCGTTTGGCGGCTACGAGCACATGCGAGTGGTGGAGTGGCAGACGTGCATCGACGCAGCCATCCAGTTGTGGAGTGAGAACTCCCCGTGGTTCTCCGCGGAGGACCACCTGTACTTCGACCGCGAGCTCCGGACGACGTTCTTCAACACGATGTTGCCCATGACGCTGGGGAACGCGCTCCAGATTGAAGCCATGATGCGCTCGGGTCATCTGGAGGTCATCGCGCTGGGACGCGGTTATGAGCTCCATCCCGTGACGGACCCGGTCTGGCGAGTGAGCGTCACGCATGGCGATGCGCTGGGGCGCTCGCAGACACGGCGGTTCACCGACGTGGTCGACGCCACGGGCCAGTACTCGAGCATCGAGGCGCATCCGTCGCCGCTGATTCAGTTCATGCTGGGCAACGGGCTCATTCAACCCGGGCTCCGGGCCTTCCGCTCGACGGAGGGGCTCTCGGTGCCTCCGGACAAGAAGCGGTCGGTCATCACCCGAGGAGAACAGGCCTACCTCGTCACCGGGGGAATTTACGTGAACCCGAAGACCGGAGAGGTCATCCCGCGAGGCACGTACGAGCTGGAGTCCAGTGGGTCGAGCCGGACGGCCATGTACGCCATGGGACCGAACGTGTGTGGACAGTTCACCGACGCGCAGAGCCTGGGGCAGACGCAACGCGATTCACTTCGGATCGTCGCGGACCTGTGTCGGAAGCTGAGCCAGCAGCAACAGTGACGTCGAGGAGCGCCGCCCGATGGCTTCTCGACAGGAGCAACCGGAGGGACCTGCCCTGGCCGCTGGAACGCCAGTGGCAGGAGGCTTCGTGGTCCAGCCCGAGGAGCCCCCTGCCCCGGCCTTCGCCGTCTTCCTGCGCATCTGGGCAGGGCAGCTCGTCTCGATCCTCGGCTCCAGGCTGACGGCGTTCGCGTTGGGGGTCTGGGTCTACCAGCGCACGGGGTCGGTGACGCAGTTCGCGTTGATATCCCTCTACACGGCGCTGCCCTCGCTCGTGCTCTCGCCGCTGGCGGGAGTGCTGGCGGATCGGGTGGACCGGCGTCGGGTGATGCTTCTGAGCGACACGCTGGCCGCGGCGGCCACCGCGTGCCTCGCGCTGCTGATGTTCGCGGGCAGGCTGGAGATCTGGCACATCCACGTCTCCGTCATGGTGGGTTCCATCGCCAGCACCTTCCAGGTGCCCGCGTATACGGCGGCCACGACGCAGTTGGTGCCAAGGGAGCAACTGGGACGCGCCAGCGGCATGGTCCAGCTCTCTCAGTCGCTCGGGAGGCTCGCTGCGCCCCCCGTAGCGGGGCTGTTGCTCGTGGCCGTGGGTGTCGAGGGCGTGATGTTGGTGGACTTCGCGACCTTCCTCATCGCGCTGGTCACGCTGTTGAGCGCGAGGATTCCGCCACCGGGTCGCATGCCGAGCACCTCCGCCGCGCGAGGCTCCCTGTGGCGAGACGCGTTCGAGGGCTGGCACTACGTCGCGGCGCGCCCGGGACTGATGGGGATGCTGGTTTATTTCGCGCTCATCAACCTGTGCGCCGCCTTCACGGAGGTGTTGGCCCAGCCCATCGTGTTGAGTCTGGCCTCGCCCGCGGCGCTGGGAGTCACGTTGACCATCGCCGGGTCCGGAATGCTGGGTGGAAGCCTCCTGATGAGTGTCTGGGGCGGCCCGCGACGTGGCCGGATGCACGTGGTGCTGGGTTCTGGAGCGATGCTCGGTGTGAGTCTCGTTTTCGCGGGAGCGCGGCCGTCGCTCGTCTTCATCCAGCTCGCCGCCTTCTCGTTCATGTTCTGGGCGGCGGTGGCGAACGCCTCCAGCCAGGCGCTCTGGCAGGCCAAGGTCGAGCCCGCCGTGCAGGGACGCGTCTTCGCCATCCGGCTCCTGCTCGCGACAAGCCCGACGCCGCTGGCCTACGCAGTAGCGGGGCCGCTGGTCGACCGTGTCTTCGAACCACGCATGGCGCCGGACGGAGGTTGGAGCACGAGCCTGGGCGCCTGGATTGGCGTGGGCACCGGGAGAGGCAGCGCGGCGCTGCTCGTCATCGCGGGGGCGCTCGTCCTGGTGGCCACGCTCCTGGCGCTTCTCCACCCACGCATCCGTCGACTGGAAGAGGAACTCCCAGACGTAAGGCCGAGGCAGTGAACTCTGCCGGTTCGCGGCTGGAGTCCGGAGCCCCAAAAGTCGAAGGCCCTAGAGCCCCCAGCTTTCGCCAAGGACTCCAGGGCCTTCTATTGGTCGGGGCGACAGGATTTGAACCTGCGACCACTTGCACCC